>JAFXLH010000120.1 GCA_017531315.1 Bacillota bacterium | reverse complement strand
GCTGCTGCCAGGCTCCCGGGCCACGGCGCTGCTCTGTCCCGGCCACGTGGCTGCCATCACCGGCGCAGATAGCTTCAGCTTCGTCGCTGATGAGCTGGGCTTCCCCTCTGTAGTGGCGGGCTTCGAGCCGTTGGAGATACTGCAGGCGCTGCTGCTGCTGATTCGTCAGCAGCTTAGCGGCAAGGCGCAGCTGCAGAATGCCTATGCAAAAGTGGTGCGCCCCGCCGGGAATCCGGTAGCGCTGCAGTTGCTGGATGAAGTCTTCTCGCCCTGCACCGCCGCCTGGCGCGGCCTCGGCGAAATCGCGGGCAGCGGCCTCGCTTTTAGTGAAAAATATCAGCAATTCGATGCTTTGGCGCGTTTTGCTGTTCCGCCGCAGCAGGTGGCCGAACCGAAGGGCTGCCGCTGTGCAAATATACTGCGCGGTGAGCTCTCACCGCAGGATTGCCCGCTGTTTGGCAAAGTTTGCCGCCCGCAGCAGCCGGTCGGCCCCTGCATGGTATCGGAAGAGGGGGCTTGCGCTGCGGCCTGGCGCTATGGAGGTGTGGATGCATGAACAAGCCGGATAAGATATTGCTGGCGCATGGCAGCGGCGGCTCATACTATCAGCAGCTGGTAGAAGAGGTGTTCGTGCCCGCCTTCAGCAATCCCGTACTTTCGCAGCTGGCGGATGCCGCCGTCGTCGCAGGCGGCACAGAGCAGCTGGCTATGACTACCGATTCTTTTGTGGTGCGCCCGCGCTTTTTCGCCGGCGGCGATATCGGCCGCCTGGCCGTCTGTGGTACGGTAAATGATCTGGCGATGAGCGGCGCTACTCCACGCTGGCTCTCCTGCGGTATGGTGCTGGAAGCCGGGCTGCCGATAGCGGAGCTGCAGCGTATCTGCGCCTCTATGGCTGCTGCGGCTGCCGAAGCCGGCGTCGCCATCATCTGCGGTGATACCAAGGTGGTGGAAGCGGGCGCGGCTGACGGCATCTACATTAATACTGCCGGCATCGGCACTTTCCCCGCCGGGCGCAAGCCGCTGCCTTGCCGCCTTACGCCGGATAGCCTGATCATCGCCAGCGGCACGCTGGGCGATCACGGTCTGGCGGTGCTGGCTGCGCGGGAAAACTTAAACTTCTCGCCGCCGCTTGCGAGCGATGCCGCCCCCTTAAACGGGCTGATCGCCGACCTGCTTGAGGCCGCGCCGGATACGGAGTGGCTGCGCGATCCCACCCGCGGCGGGTTAGCCGGGGTGCTGTGCGAATGGGCAGAGAAGAGCGGCTATGATGTGGAGGTGGCAGAAGAGGCCATCCCGGTAGCGCCTGCGGTGCGCGCCGCCTGCGAATTGCTGGGCATCTCGCCGCTGCATGCCGCCTGCGAAGGCCGCCTCATCGCCGCCGTGCCGCCGCATCAGGCAGAAGCAGCGCTGGCTGCCCTGCGTGCCCATCCGTACGGCCGGGATGCTGCCATCATCGGCCGCGTGCTGGAAAAAGAGCAGGGGAGAGCGCTGCTGCGTACGCCCTACGGCTCATTACGCAGACTGGAACCGCTGGACGGCGAACAGCTGCCGCGAATCTGTTAACGCGTTAAAAAAATATATCGCATGCAATGCTAAATGTATTGTCATTTAGCTGGAATTGTGTTATGATACTTGAATAATACTATTTTCAAGGAGGAAAGGTAATGACGGGGATCGGTCTCATTTTCGGCTGTATTCTTACCCCTCTCATCGGGGCATTTTTCCTGCCGTTGCTGGGTAATTTCAGTAAGGGGCTGCGTAATATCGCGGCATTGCTGATGGTGCTTACTTCTTTGGTCTGCGCCGGTGCGATGCTGCCCGCTGCGGTAGCAGGCGCACCCTATGCCTGGCAGATGGAGCTGCCGCTGGGCTTCAGCTTCGGCTTTTTGGCAGATGCTTTGGCTGTATTTATGGCCATGACTTCTTCGCTGGTGGCATCCATCATCGTGCTCTATTCTTATAACTATATCGAGCACTATGATAATCAGAACGAATACTATCTGATGGCGGTACTGTTCATCGGTGCTATGATGGGTCTGGTACTTTCCACCAACCTGATCAGCATCTACTTATTCTGGGAGATTTCCGCCATTTGCTGCTGGCGCCTTATCGGCTTCTACCGCCAGCCGGAAACCATCCGCCGCGCCAACAAGGCTTTCCTTATCACCGTGGGCGGCGCGCTGCTGATGCTGGTGGGCTTCATCGCCATTTATCAGCAGACCGGCACCTTCAATCTGGTCGATATGCAAGGCGTGCAGATCACCAATGCGGTGATGGCGCTGATCCTCTGCGGCATCCTTTCCAAATCCGCCACTCTGCCGCTGCACAGCTGGCTGCCGGATGCCGGCGTGGCGCCGTCTCCCGCCACTTCCTTGCTGCATGCCGCGGTACTGGTCAAGATCGGCGTCTATGTGTTTGCCCGCCTGTTCCTGGTCAACTTCACCGTCGACCCCATCTGGAACACCGTGCTGCCGGTCATCTGCGCCGTATCCGCTCTCGTATCCGCCGGTGCGGCTTTGGTAGAAAACGACATCAAGCGCATTATCGCCTATTCCACCATCAGCCAGCTGGCTTACATCCTCTTGGGCCTGTCCTGCGGCAATAAGATCGGTGTCTACGGTGCGCTGCTTTATATCATGATGCACAGCATCGCCAAGGGCGGTCTGTTCCTCTGCGCCGGTATCATCGAACACAGCATCGGCACCAAGGATATCCGCCAGATGGGCGGTCTGGCCCGCCGCCTGCCGCTTACGGCGGTGGCTTTTGCCTGCTGCGCCCTCTCTGTCATGGGCTTTCCGCCCTTTGGCGGCTTCTTTGCCAAGCATCTGGTCATCGAAGGCGCTTATCATACCGGCCAGCTGTGGATGGCCCCGGTATTCGTGATCGGCGCGGTGATGACCGTTATGTACCTGATGCGCCTCTTCTACAAAGTCTTCTTTGGCCGCGTCAGCCATCCGGATGTACATGAGCACGGCTGGGAAATGATCCTCTCCGTCAGCCTGATGGCGCTGCTCTCGCTGTTCTCCGGCATCTTTATCAATCTGCCTTCGGGCTTAGTCAATGTGATTATCGAAAGTATGGGGAGGTGGTAAGCAATGACTGGTGCTGAATATACCGGCCTGGCGGCCTGGCTTACCGCCGGTAACGGTGTCAATCTCATCCTGGCGCTGATCGTGCTGCCGGCTATCTTAGCTGCGGTATGCGTGGTAGTGCCGTCTCCTGCTTTTGAAGTGCGCAGCGTGATCTTCGGTGCGGCGCTGGTGCTGAATCTCTTCTTCAGCATTTGCCTGCTGCCGATCAAGAATTTCACCACGCTGATCCCGTGGGGCGGGCTGGAAATGCACTTCGCCCTGCGCGTCTATCCGCTGGCGACCACGCTGATCTGCGTATCTTCGCTGCTGCTGCTGCTGATCGGCCTCTATGCCGTCAGCTATATGCAGAGCCGCCGCTATGCTGCCGGCTGCTTTGCCGCTTTGCTGCTCAGCGGTGCTATGGTCAACGGCGCACTGCTGGCCAATAACCTAATCGTACTGCTGTTCTTCTGGGAAGGTATGCTGGGCGTGCTGCTGCTGGGCACTTCCTTCCTCCATACGGAAGAACCGGAATTTGCACTCAAAGCTATCATCAGCAACGGCTGTGCCGACCTACTGCTGCTCTTTGGTACGGTTTGCGCCGCCACCTCTGCCGATAGCCTCAGCCTGCAGGGCATCAGCCAGATCCCGCTTACCGGCATCAACTGGCTCGGCTTCATCTGCATGCTGCTGGGCGCCGCCGGCAAGGGCGGTATCTTCCCCTTCCACAGCTGGGTACCCGGCGTCGCCGAGCGCGCCGACCTGCCTTTCGTGGCTTATCACGTAGGCGTGGCGCAGAAGGTGCTCTCCGTATACCTGCTGATCCGCATCATCTTTGAATTCTACGCTGTCGGCGCCGGCTCTGCCGCCTCGCTGGTGATCATGAGCATCGCCGCCCTCAGCATTATCGCCACCGGCCTGCTGGCGCTGCTGCAGCAGACGCTGCGCGGTGTTATCGCCGCCGTCGCCTCCACCCAGACCGGCCTGATGCTGCTGGCCATGGGCAGCGGCCTGCCGCTTGGTGCGCTGGGTGCCGCCACTCAGATCATCGCCTATGCCGCCATCATCGGCGTGCTGTTCCTGGTCGCGGGCGCGGTAGAACGCCGCACCGGCACCACCGACCTCGACCGCATCGGCGGTCTGGGCCGCCTCACCCCGCCGGTGACCGTCTCCTTCGTCGTAGCGGCTGCGGCGCTGATCGGCGTACCGCCGCTCAACGGTTTCTTTGCCACCGAACTGATGCTGGAAGCCGTCTGGGCTACCAATATCATCTTCTACCTGTTCGCCATACTGGGTCTGCTGCTCACCGGCGCTGTGATGCTGAAAGTGGTACACAGCGTGATGTTCGGAGAGCTGGAAATGCCGGAAAGCTATACTTACCGCGTCAACAGCATCCCCGGCGCCATGTCGCTGCCGCTGATCATCCTCAGTATCGTTTGTGCAGCCGGCGGCGTGCTGATCCATTTCCCGGCGGCACAGCTGCAAAATGGTATGCCGTTTATGGGCGACCTCAGCTATTCCGGTATGCCGAACTCCATCTGGCTGGTCATCCTCTTCATCATCGTACTGCTGCTGATGGGCGCCAACCATTTCTACGGCGTACTCCGCAGCGGCCATCCGCGCGGCTGCCTCGACCATATCACCTATGCTCCCGGCCTGCGCCACCTCTTTGCCAAGATCGAAAAGGGCGCTACCGACCCCTACAACTGGCTGATGCGCGGTATGAACGGCCTGGCGGCTGTTTGTGTAGCTATCGACCGCGGCATCAACTATGTTTACGATGCCGGCATCCCCGCTGTTATCACTCGTTGTTCCGCATGGTTCCGCGCGATGAGCAATGGTTCCCTTGCCAATCACGTAGCCTGGTCTTGTGCCGGTCTGCTGGTAGTGGTGGCATTGGTACTGCTGCAGATTCTCTAGAAAGGAGGTACGGATCATGTCCACTGCCTGGGTATATGTCGCACCTGCTTTCATCGGCTTGCCGCTGGCGCTGCTGTTCGCCTTGAACCTGCTGCCGCGCCGCGCTGCCGAAGAGACCGCGGTGCCGATCGGCTATCTGGCGGCTGCGCTGCAAATGGTATTCACCGTAGTCTGCGTACAGCTGCTCTACAGCTTTGGTAAAGACTTTATCGATTTCTCGCTGTTCTGGGATATGAATGCCGCTACCGGCTCCTCCTTCTTCAGCGTAGACTTCTTCTCGTTGGTAGTTCTCTTCTGCATCGGTCTGGTGGCATTTGCCGCGCTGGCCGTGGTGCCCGGCGGCGCTTCCGCGCACAATGTCAACTTCGTCAGCATGATGCTGCTGTTGATGCTGGGTATGAACGGTATTGCCGTAGCTACCGACCTTTTCACCCTGTATATTTTCCTCGAGATCACCGGTATCTGTTCCTTCGTGATGATCGCGATGAAGAAAGACCAGCGCGGTCTCGAGGGTGCTTTCAAGTACCTGGTCATTTCTGCCGTAGCTACTGCGCTGCTGCTTTCTGCCTTTGCCCTCATCTTCATGCAGACCGGCTCGCTCAACTTTGACGACGTGGCCGTAGCCATGACCAACTGGCAGCAGGCGGACGAACCGCGTCTGCTGATGCTGGCCTTCATCCTGCTCTTGGCGGGCTTTTGCATCAAGTCCGGTGTAGTGCCCTTCCACCTGTGGGTACCGGATGCCTACCAGAGCGCTCCCGCTGCCGTATCGGTACTGCTGGGCGGCATCGTCACCAAGGCTGCCGGCGTCTATGCCGTGGGCCGCGTGATGCGTGATATCCTGCCGGTAGTAAGCGAGCTGCAGCTGCCGCTGCTGGTGCTGGGTGTTATCTCCATCCTCGTCGGCGCCATCGCTGCCGTAACGCAGCAGGACTTCAAACGCGTGCTGGCCTATTCCAGTATCAGCCAGATCGGCTACATCATGCTGGGTATCAGCTGCGGTTCTGCCATCGGT
>JAFXLH010000119.1 GCA_017531315.1 Bacillota bacterium | reverse complement strand
TACGCGGCCTACGTCCTGCAGCGCCTGCTTGGTCTTCATAAAGTTGAAGGTGATGATCTGCGATACCTTATCGTAGCCGTAGTGGTTGAACAGGTAGTCTACCACCTCGCCGCGGCGTTCGTCGGAAATATCGGTATCGATATCGGGCGGGGTGACGCGCTCGGGGTTCAAGAAGCGCTCGAAGAGCAGGTCGTACTTCAGCGGGTCGATATCGGTGATACCCAAAGAATAGGCAACGACGCTGCCGGCGGCGCTGCCGCGGCCCGGGCCGACCGGGATGCCCTGCTGACGGGCATAATTGATCATATCCCATACCAGCAGGAAGTAGCCGGGGAAGCCCTGGCTCTCGATGACGGAAAGCTCATAATCGAGACGGTCGTGTATCTCCGGCGTTACCGGGTCGTAGCGACGCTTCAGCCCCTCTTCGCAGAGGTGGCGCAGATAGGTAGAGATGGTGAAGCCCGGCGGTACTTTGTATTCCGGGAAGTAGTGATCGCCGAATTTGAACTCAACGGTGCAGCGCTCGGCAATTTTGACCGTATTTTCGTATGCTTCCGGCAGCTGCGGGAACAGCGAGCGCATCTCTTCTTCCGATTTGAGATAGAAGCTGTTGTTGGCAAAGCGCATACGGTTGGGGTCTTCGCGCAGCTTGCCGGTCTGGATGCAGAGCAGGATATCGTGCATTTCCGCATCATCGGCGCTGACGTAATGGGCGTCGTTGGTGACTACCAGCGGCAGGTTCAGGTCAGCAGCCAGCTGCTGCAGCATCGGCATTACCTGACGTTCTTCGTCAATGGCGTGATCCTGCAGCTCGATATAGTAGTGGTCCGGGCCGAAGATCTCGCTGTAGCGGCGGGCCAGCGCATAGGCCTCTTCCTTGCGGCCGTCCAGCAGCAGCTCCGGCAGTTCGCCGGCGATGCAGGCAGAGAGGCAGATCAGCCCCTCGTGATACTGCATCAGCAGCTCCTCGTCCACACGCGGCTTGTAGTAGAAGCCCTCTAAGTAGGCTAAGGAGACCAGCTTGCACAGGTTCTTGTAGCCCTGCTGATTCTCGGCCAGCAGGATCAGGTGATTGCAGATATCGCGCTTGCCGTTGCCGCGATTGGTCTTATCGAAGCGGCCATGCGGCGCTACATAGACCTCGCAGCCGATGATCGGCTTGATGCCCACTTCTTTGCAGGCTTCGTAGAAATCGATAACGCCGTACATAACACCGTGGTCGGTGATAGCACAGGCATCCATACCCAGCTCTTTGCAGCGCTTGGCCATATCTTTGATCTTGGCCGCGCCATCCAGCAGACTGAAGATGGAGTGATTATGCAAATGGACAAAGGCCATAATTTCCTCCTAATTAATCGCAAAACAGCATGCCCATCTTGGAAAAGCTGTAATACTGATCGCCGCAGACGATGATATGATCCCAGACATTGATGTCGATGGGGCGCAGCGTCCGGATGGCGTTTCGGGTCAGGTCAATATCTGCCGCCGAGGGCTTCAGCGAGCCGCCGGGGTGATTGTGGGTAAGCGCCACGCTCTTGGCATTATGCCGCAGCGCCAGCTCTACCATGGTGCGCGGGTAGATACGCACTTCGTTGACCACGCCTTCGGCCAGCCGCGGCGCGGCGATGATGCGGTTCTGCGTATCCATGCAGATGAGGTGGAAGGTCTCGCGCTCCACGCCGACGAAAAGGCTGCAGGCGAACTCCGCCAGCTCGGTGAGCGACGTGATCTGCACGCGATTCTCCCAGCGGTCCTTCTGATAGCGGCGGAACAGCTCCGGCATCATCGAGATGAGGCTGGCGGCATGAGCGCCGATGCCCGGCACCTCCTGCAGCTGTTCAAAAGAAGCACCCAGCACACCAGAGAGCGTGCCGAAATGCCGCAGCAGCCGATGCGCCAGCTCATTGGTATCGCGCTGGGGGATAGCATAGAAAAGCAGCAGCTCCAGCACCTGATGATCGGCAAAAGAGCCCAAGCCCTCCTGACGCAGGCGCTCTTTCATCCGCGCACGATGCCCCTGATGCACAGAAACCGCCTTGACCTGCTTTTCGCCCGTGGTCATGCTCCGCACCTCCACAATAAGATAATACCTAATTTTAACATAAATCAGGCACTTTTGATAGAGTTTTGTGGGGCGATTATGTACAGAAATTTTCTCAAGGTTTATTCGCACCCAATAAACCCACATTCGCCTCCGCACAGAGGGCCCCGTAGGCAAGGCAGCAGGGGCGCCGCCATACAGACATCGCCGACCTCGTGCGAGATAAATAGCCGTTTTTGGCAAGGCGGCTGCCCCGAAGTCATACCGGGTCGTATTACGAGGGGCAACAACGCAGCCAAAACGGCTATTTATCCGCACCCAACAAAAAGCCCCTGCCATAAGGCAGGGGCTTTAGTATTACATCCCATAGTTCGGGGCTTCTTTGGTGATCTGTACATCATGCGGATGGCTTTCGCGCAGACCGGCGGCGGTGATGCGGACGAACTGGCTTTCCGTCTGCAGGGTGGGGATATCCTTGGCGCCCACATAGCCCATACCGGCGCGCAGGCCGCCCATCAGCTGGAAGACGATATCCGCCAGCGGGCCCTTGTAGGGTACGCGGCCTTCGATGCCTTCGGGAACCAGCTTCTTGGCCTTATCCTGGAAGTAGCGGTCGCTGGAGCCGGCCTTCATGGCGCCCATGGAGCCCATGCCGCGGTATACCTTGAAGCTGCGGCCCTGATAGAGCTCGATCTCGCCGGGGCTTTCTTCAGTACCGGCGAAGAGAGAACCGATCATGACGGTGCTGGCGCCGGCAGCCAGAGCCTTGACGATATCGCCGGAATACTTGATGCCGCCATCGGCAATGATCGGGATACCGTAGGGAGCGGCGGCTTCGGCAGCGTCAAATACGGCGGTGAGCTGCGGCACGCCGATACCGGCAACTACACGGGTGGTGCAGATGGAACCGGGGCCAATGCCGACCTTGACGGCGTCGGCGCCGGCATTGATCAGATCGCGGGTGGCAGCGGCGGTAGCGACGTTGCCGGGGATCAGGTCGATATTGGGGAAGGCCTTGCGGATGCGTTCTACCATTTTGATAACGCCGAGGGAGTGACCATGGGCGGTATCGATGATCAGCGCGTCAACACCGGCATCGATCAGCGCCTGAGCGCGGTCGAAGGTGTTTTCGGCGATGCCGACGGCAGCGGCTACACGCAGGCGGCCGTGAGAGTCTTTGGCAGCATTGGGATACTGACGGCTCTTCTTGATATCCTTGATGGTGATGAGGCCGCAGAGATTGCCGGCAGCGTCCACGATCGGCAGCTTTTCTACCTTATGTTCACGCAGGATGCGCTGGGCAGCTTCCAGATCGGTGCCCTGCGGTGCGGTGACCAGACCTTCGGAGGTCATAGCTTCGCTGATCTTGCGGGCATAGTCGTCTTCAAAGCGCAGGTCGCGGTTGGTGAGGATACCCACCAGCTTGCCGTTTTCGGTGATCGGTACGCCGGAAATGTGGTAGCGCTGCATCACAGCATTGGCTTCGGCTACGGTATGATCGGGAGAAAGGCTGATCGGGTCGGTGATGACGCCGTTTTCGCTGCGCTTTACGCGGTCAACTTCGGCAGCCTGATCCTCGATGCTCATATTCTTGTGGATGACGCCGATGCCGCCCTCACGCGCCATGGCGATAGCCATTTCGGCGGTGGTAACGGTATCCATACCGGCAGAAAGCAGCGGTACGTTCAAGCGGATGTTTTTGGTCAGCTGGGTGGTGAGGTCTACTTCACGCGGCAGGATCTCCGATGCGGCAGGAATCAGCAGCACATCGTCAAAAGTGAGGCCCTCTTTGATTACGCGATCAAGACCGGTCAATTTAGCCATAAATCTCTCTCCCTTTCTTTTACTTTATATTTAATTTTCAACATCAGCATATAACAAGAGGCCGCAAGTTAAGGTGCTACACAAAACTACACGGCCATTTTATTAATTTAGAATTATAGCAGATAATTTCAGGCAAATCAACACCGCTGTCGCAAAAATTTCATAAAAATCGACTAAGTACGATATAGCTTAAAGCAAAAACCGTCTCTGCCGCCGCCGCAGCCGCCCCGTAAACATCCGGAGTCAGCCCGCCCAGCCTGTCCGCACGCAGCCTGGCCGGCGCCCAGGCGATGAGCAGCCCCGGCAACAGCGCCGGTATCAGCGCCGCAGCCCCCCGCCACAGCGAAAGGAAGGCCGCGCCGAGCAGCAGCACCGCACCGCCGAACAGGAGATCGGCCCGCCTGAGCCCCCGGTGCAGCTTGGCCGGCACCCGCGCCGCAAAGTCGTAGGCCAGCCACAGATAGCAGAAGCCGCCCAGGCAGCGCAGCAGCGGCAGGATATACTGCCAGCCCCACAGCAGCCGCGGCAGATAGTAGTAGATACCGAAGCGCAGCAGCAAAAAGGCCGCGCCGCCGATGAGCGCCGCCGTAGTGCGCGGCGGCTGCGCCGGGGCTTGTCCATCGGCCGCCTCGGCGACCGGCAGAGCGGAGGCGAACCACATCAGCTCCACGAGCAGCACGCCGCCGCCTGAGAGCAGGTCCAGACACAGCAGCGCCACCGCAGCCAGCGGCAGCGGCAGCTGTGCCAGCTGCAGCGCCAGCAGCGCCTGCACCGTGCCCAGGCCAAAGCCCAGCAGCGGCAAGTGGCGCAGAGCCGCCGCCAGCTGCTCATCCCCCGCACGCAGGGCGGCAGGCACGGGCAGCCAGGTGCGCTTATGCAGCAATAACATCACTTTTCCCGGCATCTATGCTCCTCCGCTGCCGTTATTCTGCCTCTCCAGCAGGCAGATGCGGCAGTTCTTTTCCCATACTTCTTTGGCCAGCTGATTGGATAGCTTCTGCAGCCGCTGCTGCTCCGCTTTCAGCTGGCGGGTCTCGCGTTCCAGCCGCAACTGGCTGTCTTCCAGCAGGCTCATCAGGATGCGGCGGCTCATCCGCAGCGCATCGATGGTCTCCCGCATCTGGCGCAGCGCCTCCTGCTGCCGCGCATATTCGGCGGCGGAGACGATGCGGCAGCTTTCTTCTACCATAAACAGCACCTCCGCCGATAGTATATGCGGCGGAGGCGAGTCTTACTCACATATAGCCGCCTACTCTTCGCGCGGTAGTACCGGCTTGCGATCGGCAGGCAGATAGCGGGCCAGCCATTCCAGCTGCGCCAGCATGGTACGGCGGCAGCCGATGGGGCGCGCGCCGAGGTGATGGAAATCGCTGCCGCCCAGCACCGCCAGCCGATGCTGACGGGCGAAATGGGCATAGCGGCGCTCCGCTTCTTTGTGATGGTCGGAATGATAGCATTCCAGCCCGCCAAAGCCGAGACGATTGAGCTTCGGCAGCAGGAAATCCGCATCGGAAGGGCCGGGATGCGCCAATACGGCAACCCCACCGGCGCCCTTGATCATTTCCACGCTTTCTTCCACGGTCAGCTTGTAGCGCGGCACAAAAGCCGGCAGACCGCGCCCCAGCCACTTGATGAAGGCTTCTCGCGGGGTGCTGACATAGCCCTTTTCCACCATCGCCGCCGCCACATGCGGGCGGCCCAGCGTACATTCCGTACCCTTGGCGAGGATGGCTTCGATATCTACCGGCATACCCAGCAGCTCCAGACGGTGGGCGATGGCTTCCACACGCTGCACGCGCGCCTCGGCCAGCAGCTGCAGGCGGCCGTCGGCCTGCATTTTTGCCGCATCGAACCAGTAGCCCAGCACGTGGATATCGTGGTCATTGGCCTCGCAGGAGATCTCGATGCCGGGGATAAAGGCCAGATCCAGCTCTTTGGCGGCGGCAGCGGCGCGTTCAATACCGGCCACCGTATCGTGGTCGGTAAGCGAGAAGCCGACCAGCCCCGCGTCCTTTACCAACTGCGGCAAAAGCTCCGGCGCTACCCGCCCGTCTGATGCCGTAGAGTGCATATGCATATCAAAAGGCACCGCTTCGCCCCCTTTAGCTGCTAAAATTCATCATTACTGTTAAGTTTCGTTCACTTGGGCAGAACTTCCTGCAATACGCGGCGGAAATTATTGCCGGCGACCTTGTCGATCTCTTCTTCCTTCCAGCCGCGGCGACGCAATTCATCCCACAGCACATACTGCTTTTCCAGTCGGTTCAGCTCCACCGGCGGCTGGCAGCCGTCGAGATCGCTGCCGAGGCCCACGTGGTCGATGCCGGCCACTTCTGCCGCATGCTCGATATGATCCGCCACCCGCGCCACGCCGGGCTGACCGCCGAGGAAGCTGGGAACGAAGCACATACCGGTAACGCCGCCCAGGGCAGCCACCGCTTTCAGCTGCTCATCGCTGAAGGCGCGCACGCCCGCTTCCGGGCAGAGATGGCGGCAGGCGGTGTGGGAGCAGACGATGGGGCGGTCGGTGAATTTGACCAGCTGCCAGAACGAGGTCTCGCCCAAATGCGCGGTATCCACCACGATGCCCAGCTCGCCGCAGCGCTTGACCACCTGCTTGCCTACTTCGGTCAGGTCATTTTCTTCTTTGGCGCCGCCGGCCAGAGCATTGCGGTAATTCCAGGTCAGGCCCAGCCAGCGCATACCGTTTTCGAAGAATTCGCTCAAATTTTCGCCATGAGCGCCGAGGCAGCGGCCGCCTTCGGCAGCGATGATGCCGTATTTGCCGCCCGCCGCCAGCTGCTTGCGGTCATGAAGCACGGCGATCTGGTCGGCGTGCATGGCGATGGAGGCATTGAGCTTCTTCTGGATGAAGCGGAAGGTATCGGCCTCGCGGCCGATGTAATCGTTATCATCCAGGTAGATGGCCAGCACGCCCACATCGATATGCTGGGTCAGGCGCTGCAGGTCGGCCTGAGCATCGGGCAGATGCCACAGGTCATCAGTCTTCAGCAGGTACATCGGGGTATCCCAATGGGTATCAATACGCATAGTGTTCTCCTCTCCCCTGCCTTAGAGGGCAGGCTGCCAAAAGTTGACTGCACGGATGTCGCGGCAGCGGCCGCGCTCATCGAGGTCGATGATCACGCCATTGAACTGGCGGTCGCCGTAGGCCAGCTCGAAGCGCTGCTTGGAGCCGTTGACAAAGCGGTCGATGATGATGTTCTTATCCACGCCCAGCACCGAATCGCGCGGGCCGGTCATGCCGGCATCGGTCAGGTATCCGGTGCCGCGGGGCAGGATGCGCGCATCATTGGTCTGCACATGGGTATGCGTGCCCACCACCGCGCTGACGCGTCCGTCTAAGTACCAGCCGAGGGCGATCTTTTCCGAGGTGGTCTCGGCGTGGAAATCTACCAAAATATACGGCGTATCCAGCTGTTTGATGATGGCATCGGCGGCCTTGAAGGGGTTATCGGCCACCGGGTCCATATTCACCGTGCCCAGCAGATTGATTACCGCAAGCTGCTTATCCCCCACGCCGAACACGCGCCAGCCGAGGCCGGGCTGCTCGGTATTGTAGTTGGCAGGGCGCACGATGCAGTCCTGCTCCTTCAGCAGCGTATGTATATCCTTCTTGTCCCAGGTATGGTTGCCCATGGTGAAGGCGTCCACCCCGGCATCATGCAATTCGTGAAAGGCACGGCAATGCATGCCGAAGCCGCCGGCACTGTTTTCGCCATTGGCGATGGTGAAGTCGATGCCCTCTTCATCGATGAGGCGCGGCAGCTCGCTCTGCACGATCATACGGCCGGGCGGGCCGGAAACATCGCCGATAAACAGGAGTTTCATTGGTGTGACACTTCTTTCTTGATAGGCTATGCGGGCAAAAATGATGCCGCTTGTGAAAAAAGGCGGAGCTGTGGGGGCTCCGCCTTCTCAAAATTTGCTGAATTATTTGGCGTAATCGACGGCGCGGGTCTCACGAATGACCACGACCTTGATCTGGCCGGGATATTCCAGTTCGTTTTCGATGCGCTTGGAGATCTCGCGGGCGCAGCGGGTGGCAGCCAGGTCGTCCATCTTATCCGGCTTGACGATAATGCGGACTTCGCGGCCGGCCTGAATGGCGAAGGATTTTTCCACGCCATCGTAGCTGTCGGCGATCTCTTCCAGTTTTTCCAGGCGCTTGATGTAGTACTCGATGCTTTCGCGGCGGGCGCCGGGGCGGGCGGCGGAGATGGTATCGGCAGCCTGAACCAGCGCGGCTTCGATAGTTTCCGGTTCCACATCGCCGTGGTGGGCGAGGATGGCGTTCACCACTTCCGGGCTTTCCTTATACTTCTTGGCCATATCGGCGCCGATGACGGCATGGGAGCCCTCGACTTCGTGGTCGATGGCCTTGCCGATATCGTGCAGCAGGCCGGCGCGCTTAGCCAGCGCCACATCGGCACCCAGCTCGGCAGCCATAACGCCGGCGATATGGGATACTTCGATGGAGTGCTTGAGCACGTTCTGGCCATAGCTGGTGCGGAACTTGAGGCGGCCCATCAGCTTGATCAGCTCGCTGTGCAGGCCGTGGACATTGGTATCGAAGGTGGCCTGTTCGCCCTCTTCCCAGATGCGCTGTTCCACTTCCTTGCGGGATTTTTCCACCATTTCTTCGATGCGGCCCGGCTGGATGCGGCCGTCGAGGATCAGTTTTTCCAAAGCCACGCGGGCGATCTCACGGCGTACCGGGTCGAAACCGGAGAGCAGTACGGCTTCCGGAGTATCGTCGATGATCAGGTTGATGCCGGTCAGGGTCTCGAGGGTGCGGATATTGCGGCCCTCGCGGCCGATGATGCGGCCCTTCATTTCTTCATTGGGCAGCGGTACCACGGATACGGTGGTTTCCGCTACGTGATCGGCGGCGACGCGCTGGATGGCGGATACCACCACTTCGCGGGCGCGTTTTTCGCCTTCTTCACGGGCGCGCGTTTCGATCTCCTTGATCATCAGCGCGGCGTCGTGCTTCACTTCGTCTTCGATGCTGTTCAAGAGCATCTGGCGCGCTTCCGCTACGGAAATGCCGGAGAGGGCTTCCAGCTCGGTCAGGCGCTGAGCCTGCAGCTCATCGGCCTTGTGCAGCTTTTCGGCCACGGCTTCTTCGTGCTTGCGGATCTGTTCTTCCTTGTGGTCGATATTTTCCAGTTTGCGGTCAATATCTTCTTCTTTCTTCTGCAGACGCTTTTCCTGGCGCTGAATTTCGGCGCGGCGTTCTTTGTTTTCGCGTTCGGCCTCCTGACGCTGACGGATGATCTCTTCCTTGGCTTCCAGGAGCGCTTCTTTCTTACGGCTTTCGCCTTCTTTTTTCGCATCGATCAGGATCTTGGCCGCCTGGTCTTCGGCGGATTTGATCGTAGCTTCGGCCAGCTGACGGCGGATGACGTAACCGATGAGGATACCGACCAGCAGACAGGCTGCACCGATAATGATCTCTTTGATGCCCAAAGCACTCACCTCCATGTGATTTTTTCTCCAAAATTTTGATTGCTGAAAATAAAAAAGATCGGGTCAAAGACCCGATCCAGAATCAGACGCGGCAAAAGGCGCTTTATTCAAGCGCATAAATATATATTATCCCATAAATTCAGCTGATAATTATTGATAATTGTATATTTAAATAGTAGAAATGTTGTTTATACGACAATCCTCAATAAAATAAAAGTAAATTTATCTGAAAAATATATATTAACCGGCATCTATAACTTAACGGGCATAACGCCCATAAGCGGGGATTCTGAAAAACAGACTTTAACACCATTATTTTATACTAACATACGCCATGGTGTCAAGTATATCTTCAGTCCTCGTCTTGCAGCAGCTCGTCGCCGAAGCTCTCTTCCCCGGCGTAGAAATCATTCAGCGCATTGCGGATGGCGCCCATGGAAAAGCCCTTGGCAGCCATGCGGCGGGTGAAGCGGGCGGCGAACTTCTGCCGCTCCTGCCATTCCGCCCCCGCCGGCAGCTTGGGCAGCTCCTTTTGCAGCAGCGCGCGCACGATAGCGTGCTCGTCTTCTGCCGGGTACTGCTCTTCCAGCAATTCTGCCACCGTATCCGCATCGGCGCCGCGGCGCAGCAGCTCCTGCCGCACGAAGGAGCGCCCATGGCGGCTGAACTCCTTGCGGCTGCGGATGCGCTGGCTGACCAGCTCCCGCTCATTGAGATAGCGCAGCTCGATCAGGCGGGCGATGGCCGCTTCCACCGCTTCCGCATCCGCGCCGCGTGCCAGCAGCTTCTCGCGCAGCTCTGCCGCCGTGTAGCCGCGCCGGTCCAAATAGCGTAAAGCCGCAGCGAGTACCGACTGCGGCTTTTCTGCCAGATCTTGTTTTTTGGCGCGCTTATTCATCATAGCCTTCGCTGTCGCTCATGCCGAGATCTTCCAGCGAGGTGGTGAGCGCCTTTTCGCGGATGGTGGCTTCCACCGCAGCGCAGACGGCGGGATTGTTCATCAGGAAATCCTTGGCATTTTCGCGGCCCTGACCGATGCGTTCGCCCTCGTAGCTGTACCAGGAGCCGGTCTTGCTGATGATCTTCATCTCGGCGGCGATATCGAGGATATTGCCCTCGCGGGAAATGCCCTTGCCGTACATGATATCGAATTCCGCCTGCTTGAAGGGCGGAGCGACCTTATTCTTGACGATCTTGACCTTAGTGCGGCTGCCGGTGATATCGGTGCCGACCTTCAGGGCTTCGCCGCGGCGTACTTCCATACGCACGGAAGAATAGAACTTGAGCGCACGGCCGCCGGAAGTGGTTTCCGGATTGCCGAACATGATGCCCACTTTTTCGCGGATCTGGTTGATGAAGACGAGGCAGGTGCGGGACTTATTGACCGCGCCGGTCAGCTTGCGCAGCGCCTGGCTCATCAGGCGGGCCTGCAGACCCACATGGGTATCGCCCATATCGCCTTCCAGCTCCTGACGCGGCACGAGGGCGGCTACGGAGTCGACGACGATCACATCCAGCGCACCGCTGCGTACCAGCGCTTCGGCGATATCCAGCGCTTCTTCGCCGGTGCCGGGCTGGGAGATGAGCAGGTTTTCGATATCTACGCCTAAGTTTTTGGCATAATGCGGGTCGAGTGCGTGCTCGGCATCGATGAAAGCCGCCAGACCGCCGGCCTTCTGCGCTTCGGCGACGATATGCAGCGCCACGGTGGTCTTACCGGAACTTTCCGGGCCGTAGATCTCTACTACGCGGCCGCGCGGTACGCCGCCGACGCCCAGCGCCAGATCCAGAGCCAGCGAGCCGGTGCTGATAACATCCATAGCCGGGGTGGGCACATCGCCCAGACGCATGATGGAGCCCTTACCAAACTGCTTTTCGATCTGCGCCAGCGCCTGTTCCAATGCCAATGCTTTATCGTTCTTTTCTGCCATAATTGCACCCTCCGCACTTCACATTCACATATACGAACATTTGTTCGGTTACATATAGACTACCACAGTTGCCGGGATAATTCAAGTGCTTTTGTGAATTTTTTGCAATAGTACCTGTTTGCGCCACCGCTGGAAGTTCCATGCATACTCCCGCCACGGTCTTCCGTGCAAACAGCCGTTTTTGGCAAGGCGCAAGGGCCGCAGACATACCGGGTCGTATTTCAAGGCCCGGCAACACAGCCAAAACGGCTGTTTGTGCGGAACGTAACAAGAGGGTGGCCAAAGCCACCCTCTATGCTCATACCAATTCTTTAAGTTCTTCTTTCAACCCCGGTATCTTTTCGCTGATCGCGATCGCCGCGGCTTCCTGCTTCTTGACGCGTTCTTCTTCCACTTCGCGGATCACCTCATAGGGTACGCCCACGCAGAGGGAGCGGTCGAAGACATAGCTCTTGCCGGGCACCAGCGCAGCCGCGCCCACTACCGAGCCTTCGCCGATATAAGCGCCGTCTAAGATCACCGAGCCCATACCGATCAGGCAGCGGTCTTCCACCTGCGCGCCGTGCACGATGGCGCCGTGGCCGATGGTGCAGTATTCACCGATGATGCAGGGGAAATCGCGTTCCATATGCAGGATGCAATTTTCCTGAATATTGCTGTAATTGCCGATGGTCATAGTGCCGTAATCCGCACGCAGCACCGCGCCGTCCAGCACCGTGCAGTATTCGCCGATCTGTACATCACCGATGATCTGCGCGCTGGGCGCAATGTATGCGGTCTCCGCGATCACCGGGGTCTTGCCTTTGTAAGAACGAATGGCCATATTGCATCCTCCCTATTATATTAGTTTGATTTTTGCTTATTTAAGCTCGTCCAGCATACGGCGGATATTGGCTTCGATAACATCCGCCAGCTGGGAAACTTCCACTTCTTCCACGCGGCCGTCGGCGCGGAACTTCAGCTCCGCCTTGCCGGTCTCGCGGCACTTTTTGCCAAAGATGACGCGCAGCGGGATGCCCCACAGGTCGGCATCGTTGAACTTGACGCCGGGGCGTTCGGCGCGGTCGTCGATCAGTACTTCCACGCGGCGGCGCTTCAGTTCCTGATAGAGGTCTTCCGCCATAGCGCACAGCTCGGCGTCCTTATCGTTTACCGGCACTACCAGCACCTGATAGGGAGCAACGCTCATCGGCCAGATGATGCCCTTGTCGTCGTGGTTCTGTTCGATGACGGCAGACATAGTGCGGCCGACGCCGATGCCGTAGCAGCCCATTACCATATCATGCTCTTCGCCGTTGGCATCCACATAGCGGGCGCCCATGGCAGAGCTGTACTTGGTGTGCAGCTTGAATACCTGGCCTACTTCGATGCCGCGGGCGGTGAGCAGCGGCGCGCCGCAGCAGGGGCAGGCGTCGCCGGCTTCTACCAGCTTGATATCGGCAACGATATCGGCGGTGTAGTCGCGGCCGTAGTTGACATTGAGCAGGTGATGGTCTTTCTGACCCTGACCGCATTCGTGGTTGATCATCAGCGGGATCTCTTCATCGGCGATGATGCGTACGCCCTTGGTGCCCACCGGGCCGCAATAACCGGGCTCGAGGCCTACCTTGCGTACTTCATCCTCTTCGGCAAAGCCCAGCTCTACCACATCCAGCAGATTGGCCAGCTTGACTTCGTTGATCTGGCGGTCGCCGCGAATCAGTACCAGCACGATCTCATCATCGGCCTTGTAGACCATGGACTTGACGGTGCGGTTGATCGGTACATTGAGGAAGGCGCTTACTTCTTCCATGGTTTTGCAGTCGGGAGTGTAGACGGTCTCCACCTCGCGCAGCTCTTCGCCGGTGCCGGTGCCGACGGGCTTGATGGAGGCAAACTCGTCGGTGGCGGCGAAGTCGCAGCCGCTGCAGTAGAGGATCTGGCTCTCGCCGCAATCGGCCAGCGCCATGAATTCGTGGCTGCCGCTGCCGCCGATAGCGCCGCTATCCGCTTCTACCGGGCGGAAGTTGAGGCCGCAGCGACGGAAGATATTGCTGTAAGCATCGTAAGCCAGCTTGTAGCTGATATCCAGACCGGCCTCGTCCACGTCGAAGGAGTACATATCCTTCATCAGGAATTCGCGGCTGCGCATCAGACCAAAGCGCGGACGGCGCTCATCGCGGTACTTGTTCTGGATCTGATAGGGACGCAGCGGCAGGGAGCGGTAGGAGCGCACATCGTTGCGGATGTGGAAGGTGACTACTTCTTCATGGGTGGGCGCCAGGCAGAAGTCGCGGTCGTGGCGATCCTTGACACGCCACATTTCCGCGCCGTAAACGCGCCAGCGGCCGCTTTCCAGCCACAGCTCGGCCGGCTGTACGGCAGGCATGGCGATCTCCTGACCGTCGATGGCATCCATCTCTTCACGGATGATGGCCATGATCTTCTTCATGGTGCGCCAGCCCAGCGGCAGGTAGGTATAGATACCGCCGGCTACCTTACGGATCATGCCGGATTTCATCAGCAGCTGATGGCTGGCGATCTCCGCCTCCGCCGGGATCTCACGCAGGGTGGGAGCATAAATCTGACTTACTCGCATATGTTTTTTCCTCCAAGTTACCTATGAAATATAAAGCTAAAGCTTAAATCTATCTGCACCGCGAGTCTCCCCACGGAACATTATCATTCTTCTTCGGCCAGGATCAGCGCGCGGGCGATCAGCTCGTCCACCAGCTGCGCTTCCGAAAATTTGCCGATGGTCTCCCCTTTGGCAAAGAGCAGGCCGCAGCCCTTGCCGCCGGCGAGGCCGAGGTCGGCCTCCTGCGCTTCGCCCGGGCCGTTGACCACGCAGCCCATCACGGCGATGGTGCGCGGGCGCTTCGGCTCTACGTCTTTGAGGCGGCGCTGCACTTCCAGCGCGATGCCTTCCACGTCGATATCCGTTCTGCCGCAGGTGGGGCAGGAAACGAAGTTCCAGCCCGCCGGGCGCAGGCCCAGATCGGCGAGGATCTGCTTAGCCAGATGCACCTCCTGCACCGGCTCGCCGGAAAGGGATACGCGCAGCGTATCGCCGATGCCGTCGGCCAGCAGCGCTGCGAGGCCCATTGCCGATTTCAGCCGGCCGCGCTCTGCCACGCCCGCTTCGGTGACGCCGATATGCTGCGGGTAATCCGTCTTTTCCGCCAGCAGGCGGCAGGCGGCGATGGTGGTGGGCAGGTCGCTCGATTTGAGCGAGATCTTGATATCGGTGAAGCCTTCCTGCTCCAGCATATCAGCGTGGCGCAGGGCGCTTTCTACCAATGCTTCGGCGCAGACGCCGCCATAGCGCTGGCGCAGCTCTTTTTCCAGGCTGCCGCCGTTGACGCCGATGCGGATGGGGATGCCGGCCGCTTTGCAGGCGGCCGCTACCTCGCGCACTTTCTGCTGGCTGCCGATATTGCCGGGGTTGATACGCAGGCCGTCGATGCCTGCTTCTACCGCAGCCAGCGCCAGCCGGTAGTCGAAGTGGATATCTGCCACCAGCGGCAGCGGCTTATTCGCGATGATGGCGGGCAGCGCCGCAGCGGCAGCCTCATCGTTCACCGTCATGCGTGCGATATCGCAGCCCGCCGCAGCCAGCGCCTGAAGCTGCGCGAGGCTGCCTGCCACATCGGCAGTTTTGCTGTTGGTCATAGATTGGATGCTGATCGGCGCGCCGTCGCCGATGGCGATACCGCCCAAATTCAGGCGGCGCGTCCGGCGGCGCGGGAACAGCGGTGCGGGATTGAGCATATTTCCACCCCCAAATCAGTTGATAAGACGAGCTATATCCTGGTAGGTGACCAGCACCATCAGCCCCAGCAGCAGCAGCAGGCCGATGGCATGCACCATACCCTCTTTTTCGCGGTCGAACGGTTTGCCGCGCAGCCCCTCGATCGCCAGAAAGACGATGCGCGAGCCATCCAGCGCCGGGATCGGCAGCAGATTCAGCAAACCGAGGTTTACAGAAAGATAGGCGGTCAGCAGCAGCACATTCATCAGGCCATAAGTGCTGGCCTCGCCGATCACGGTGACGATGCCCACCGGGCCGGAAAGCTCTACCGCCGTCTTGCCCAGTATCATCGCCCCCAGCGTGACGATGATCTCTTTAGTAAAGAGATAGGTCTGCATAAAGCCCAGCTTGATGGCGGTAGGCAGGCTCTGCCGCGCTACCGAGGACTGGATGCCGATCATCCAGTTGCCGCTTGCTTCATCAAAATACGGCTGCAGCGTC
>JAFXLH010000118.1 GCA_017531315.1 Bacillota bacterium | reverse complement strand
CGGAAGCGCCGCTGCCCATATTGCCCAGCATCGTTACCGCATCCGCATTGCCGCTGATCAGAGAGATGATGATGGCGGAGACGATACCGATCAGCAGTACCGTAAAGACATTGATGCCGATGATGCCGCCCACCAGAACCAGCAGGTAGGGGATCAGCAGCACCAGGCTGTAGTCCGGGATCTCGATCTGCTTGACCTCGGCATTGAAAGAGATGAGCAGGATCAGCACCAGGGTGAACAACGCGGCGGGCAGGGCGATCTTCAGGTTGGTGCGGAATTTATCGCGCATATCGCAGCCCTGCGAGTTGCAGGCGGCGATGGTGGTGTCGGAGATGAAGGAGAGGTTGTCGCCAAACATGGCGCCGCCCATCACCGAGCCGATGCACAGCGCCGGGGCAAAGCCGGATACGCCGGCCACCGCGACGGCGATAGGGGTGAGCAGGGTGATAGTGCCTACGGAAGTACCCATGGCGATGGAGACGAAGCAGGCGGCGACGAACAGCACGGCCACCGCAGTGCGGGCCGGCGTGATGGAAAGCAGGAAGTAGGCTACCGCCTCGGCGCTGTCTCTACCGGTGACGCCGACGAACACGCCGGCTGCCAAAAAGATCAGCACCATGGTGATGATGTACTTATCGCCGATGCTGCGGGCGATCACTTCCAGCTTATCGTCGAAGCGGAGCTGACGGTTCTGCAGAATAGCTACCAGCAGCGCCACCATAAAAACTACGACGATGGGGATATTATAAAAGCCCATATTCACATGCAGTCGATACTCAAAAATCAGGCCCAGACCCAAGTAGAGTGCCAAAAAGATGGCGATGGGCAGCAGGGCTTTGGCATTGCTTTGCGGTTTGCTGTTGTTGTTCATAATAACCTCTTTTTTGCGTATTTCCCTACTATTTTATTGATAATCGCGTCATAAGTCAATCTTATGCGGCAAAATAGCGCTGCGGATATGCAATTATGCAACAAAATTTGCCGATATGCGACAAAATCATTTGCCCCGCCGCACAAGGAGTGATATACTTGCAAGTGGACCTGAACAAATATAATAAGGAGAAGTATCAATGGCTGAAAAACAGATCATTCAAGTAGAAGAAAAGTTATCTCTTGCCAAAATGATTCCCCTGAGCCTACAGCATGTATTTGCCATGTTTGGCGCATCCGTGCTGGTGCCTATCCTCTTTGGCATCAATTCCGGCATTGTGCTGCTGATGAACGGTATCGGCACGCTGATCTTCATCGTGCTCACCAAGGGTAAAGCTCCCGCTTATCTCGGCTCCAGCTTCGCCTTCCTCGCTCCCGCCGGCATCGTCATCGCCGAAATGGGCTTCGAATACGCGCAGGGCGGCTTCGTGGTGGTCGGCTTGCTGGGCTGCGTTATCGCCGCCATCGTCTATAAATTCGGCACCGAGTGGATCGACATCGTACTGCCGCCCGCCGCTATGGGCCCGGTAGTAGCGCTGATCGGTCTGGAACTCGCCTCCAACACCATCAAGGGCGGCGCTATCGGCGCGGATATCATGACCGTAAACCCCGCCGGCGGCCTGATGCTCAGCCCCACCATGGATATGAGCAATATCATCGTCTTTGCCGTTACCTTGGGCGTGGCCATCTTTGGCAGCGTACTGTTCCGCGGCTTCTTCTCCGTTATCCCGCTGCTCGTCGCTATGATCTGCGGCTATATCACCGCCTGCTTCTGCGGCACGGTAGATTTCAGCGCTCTGCAGGGCGTTGCGCTCATCACCATCCCGGAATTCCATCTGGCCAAGTTTGACCTGAACGCCATCCTCACCATCTGCCCGGTCATTCTGGTCATCAGCGCCGAACATATCGGCCACCAGATCGTCACCGCCAAGATCGTTGACCGCGACCTGCTCAAAGATCCCGGCCTGCATCGCTCCCTGCTGGGCGACCATGTCTCCACTGCCATCTCCGGCCTCGTGGGCAGCGTCCCCACCACCACCTACGGTGAAAATATCGGCGTTATGGCCGTGACCGGTGTTTACTCCGTACGCGTTATCGCCGGCGCCGCCATCTTCTCCATCCTTATGGCCTTCATCGGCCCGCTCTCCGCTTTCATCAATACTATCCCCGGCGATGTCATCGGCGGCATCACCTTCCTGCTCTACGGCATGATCGGCACCTCCGGCCTGCGCATCCTCGTCGATAAGCAGGTAGACTACGCCAAGAACAGCAACCTCATCCTCACTTCCGTCGTCTTCGTTGCCGGTCTCTCCGGCCTCACCCTCAGCTTTGGCGCCATTTCCGTCTCCGGCATGACTCTCGCCGCCCTCACCGCGGTAGTGCTCAGCCTGGCCTTCTATGTGCTGCGTAAAGCCGGTCTGATGAACGACTGAATCCCGCTCTTTTCCGCAGTGCCGCGATACTCTTCGCGGCACTGTTTTCTTTTCTTGCTAAAATGCCACATAAATGATATGATGGTCAGGAAATATCTGGCGCAAGGAGCAAATAATGAGCATCTTAAACGTAGAACATCTTTCTCACGGCTTTGGCGACCGTGCTATTTTTGAAGACGTATCTTTCCGCCTGCTGAAGGGTGAGCATATCGGCCTGATCGGCGCTAACGGCGAGGGCAAATCTACCTTTATGAGCGTGGTCACCGGCAAATTGCAGCCCGATGAGGGCAAGGTGGAATGGTCTCGCCATGTGCGTGCCGGCTACCTCGATCAGCATGCGGTATTGACCCCCGGCATGACCATCGAAGATGTGCTGAAATCGGCCTTTGCCTGGCTGTTCGAGCTGGAAGAGGAGATGAACGGCATCTATGGCCGCCTGGGCCCCGATAGCAGAATCATTATAGTGATAAATTCTATTCTTGTCAAGCCCTATGCTGTTTTTTTATTATTTGCATTGTCTGATTATCTGCAACGTATACTGGATATAGGAGGGGAATCAAATGAGTTATTTAGTTGAATACAATCCGGAATTAACAAAAAAGTATCCGACAGTCGTGAAAAGCAAGAAAGGACTGTCAATGTTCAGTATCCTGCTTTTATGCATGGCTGTGGTTGGTGCTTTTTGT
>JAFXLH010000117.1 GCA_017531315.1 Bacillota bacterium | reverse complement strand
TATCGTGCGGATTATCGCCGCTGCTCTGGTTCTCGATGAAGAGGTAGGGCCGCTTCAGCTTGCCCATATCGTGGAAGTAGGCCGCCGCGCGCACCAGCAGCGCATCGGCGCCGATGGCATCCGCCGCCGCCTCGGCCAGGGAGGCCACCAGCAGGCTGTGATTGTAGGTACCGGGCGCTTCCAGCATCAGCTTTTTCAGCAGCGGATGGTTGGTGTTGGTCAGCTCCAGCAGGCGTACATTGGTGGTGATGGCGAAGGCACTCTCCAAGAAAGGCAGCATGCCCATCGCCAGCATGGCGGAAAGGAAGCCGTTGGCCACGCCGAACAGCATACCTACGACGATAGCCTTGTAACTCTGATTGAAGAGCAGGCCCCAGGCGCCGGCCGCCACCACATTGGTAGCCGCCACATAAAGGCTGGCATTGATGAACTGGCTGCGCTGATCGAGCCGCGAGGCCACCAGCGCGCCCATCGAGCCGCCGCAGAGGGAGGCCAGCATATAGGCCATCTCACCGTCGCAGATGATGCCGCTGAAGACGGAGAGCAGCAGCGTGGTCAGCAGCGCCACTTCCCAGTTCATCAGCATCGCCACCAGCATCGAGGCGCAGGCCGTGGGCAGCAGATAGCCGATCTGCGCGGCGATCTCCGTATTGGTGGAGATGGTGAAGAGCGAGAGCACCTTGCTGATAAACAGCACTACGATGATGATAGAGCCGGGCAGCAGTACCGAGTAGCGCCCATGCGATAAGTACTTGTTGAAAACGCGGAAGAAGCTGAAATAGATGAAGTAGCAGAACAGCACCAGCAGTATCATGCCGGCATAGGGGGCAAAGCCGGAATAGCTGGTCTGCAGGCCCAGCGCCTGCAGCGCCTCTACCTGCTCGGCGGTGATGGATTCGCCGCGGCTGATCAGCTTTTCGCCGCTGCGTACCGTCACCTGCACATTGCTCACTTCATTGGTAACGCGGGCGATGGCGGTCTGCGTGCCGCGTGCATCATAGACGCTGTTGGCCTGCAGCTCCATGCCGTTGATATAGTTACGCAAAAAGACCAGCATATCGCCGGGCAGATCGAGATTGTTGACATTGAGCGTCAGCGTGTCGCGCATATCGTCCAGCTCATCGGCGCGGAAGCCGTTTTGCAGCGTGGCTTCCACCACACCGGCAAACTGCTGCAGATAGCCCTGACAGAGCAGCGGATCGAGGCCGATCACATAGTTGAGCTGATTATCCGTATAGAGCCCCGGCAGCAGATCGCGCAGGTCATTGCGCTTTTCCGCCACCGTCTTGGTCTCGGAACCGAGCACGGCCAGCGCCGCCTCCAGATCGGCATCCAGCTCATCCAGCATCGACTTGGTGATAGTCTTATCCAGCATATAGACCGGGTCTACATGCGCCGCCGCCTCTTCTTTGGCGGTGGCGGTGCGGATGGCGCTGCTGTAGGTGGTGGTATTGCCGCGGAAATAGATATCTTCGCCGGCGATCTCACCCTCGCGGTAGGATACCTGCGCCGGGATCAGGTCGAAGGCCAGCAGCAGGCAGGTGCTGAGGACGACAAAAGTCAAACCCAGCACAACGCGCGTTTTGGCATCAAGCTGTTCCCGATACCAATTGCGGAAATTGAACTTGAATTTTTTCATAATGCTTGTACTCCGTTAGCCTGTAGCCGCTTACAGCTGTTCCTTATCCTCGTAGGCGGCGATAATGCGTTGTACCAGCGGGTGGCGTACCACGTCTACCTTGGTCAGGTAGGAGAAGGCGACTCCCTTCACCTTGTGCAGGCGGCGCTGCGCTTCTACCAGGCCGCTCTTCTGGCCATGCGGTAGGTCTACCTGCGTGATGTCGCCGGTGATGACCATTTTGGAGCCGAGGCCCAGGCGGGTGAGGAACATCTGCATCTGCGGGCCGGTGGTATTCTGCGCTTCGTCGAGAATGATGAAGGCATCGTCCAGCGTGCGGCCGCGCATATACGCCAGTGGGGCTACCTCGATAACGCCGCGCTCCATATAGCGCTTGACATTATCGAAGCCCAGCGCATCATAGAGCGCATCGTAGAGCGGGCGCAGATAGGGGTCTACCTTTTCCTGCAGGTCGCCGGGCAGGAAGCCCAGCTTTTCGCCCGCTTCTACCGCCGGGCGGGTCAGCACGATGCGGCTGACGCGCTTCTTCTTCAGCGCCGCCACCGCCGCGATCACCGCAAGATAAGTCTTGCCCGTGCCGGCCGGGCCGATGCCGAATACCATATCGTTGTGATAGATATTCTGCAAATACTGCCACTGGCCGAAAGTCTTGGCCTTGATCTGCTTGCCGCCATGGGCGCTGAACACCACTTCCGCCAGCTTTTCGGCGATATCGGCGCGCTGTTCGTCGCGCATCGCCAGCGCATAGTTGACATCCAGCATGCTCACCTGCGCGCCGCAGGTAGCCAGATGGCAAAGATGCCCCAGCACGCGCACGGCTTCCTTTACCTCCGCCGCTTCGCCGCTGATGACCACTTCATCGCCGCGGGCCAGCAGCTGCGCCGCCAGATTCGCCTCCAAAATACGTAAGTGCTGATCTCCATGCCCTAAGACATTTGCTGCTTGTCCTGCGGGCAGCGTGATACGTTCTTCCGTAGGTATATCCTCCTTTGATCAGCCGGGCGGCAGCAATAATTCCTGCCGGTACGCCTCGGCCGTAGCATTGTCCAGTTGCCGGTATACACCGATATTCTGCCGCGTTTGCAGCTGCAGATGCAGGCGGATGATGCTCTCGGCCTCGTCCAGCCGCCGGTAAGAGCGGGAGATGATGGCGGCATCGGCAGGCAGCTGCGCCAGCGCCGCTTCTTCGGCAGCGAGGGCAGCCAGCTCCACAGCTTCCGTTTCCGTATAGCTGCGCAGCACCGTATCTGCTTTTGTGTATACTTGGTATATCAATTCGACAGGCGACCCGCTTTTCCTGCCCGCAGCAAACGGAAGGCTGCGGCTGCTGAGGCTGTATAGCTGGGCTGGGGCAGGCGCGCCCAGCAATAAACGGCTGCCGTTTTTATCCTGCAGATACAGCCCCGCCCGCGCCTTTCCCAGCGGCAGATGCTCTATCGCCAGCAGCGGCCACTCGGCATAGGACTCGTACCAGCAGGCAGCGCTGATCAGCCCCTGCGCCGCCACCAGCTCGCCGCCGCCAAGGCCGCGTATCAGCACATCGCCCGCCGCCACCACGTCGCCCGGCTGCACCGCCGCCGTCCCTTTCAGTACCAGTATCTCTTCGATGACGCCGCTGCGCTCTGCCACTACATCGCTGGGCAGCAGGCCGTTCGGCCCGGCATCTGCCTCGCGCCGCGCCACGGCGGTGATGACCAGCTGCGGCCTCTTTTCTATCTCCACGAAGGTGAGGAAATCCGTCTGCGTGAGTATCGCGTATTCCGCCGCCTCTGCATCCATGCTCCACAGCGGCTGCCCGGCGCGGATGCCCTGCTCTTCCGCTATCTGCAGCACCTGCAGCTGCTGCTCCGGCGTAAGCGGGCGCGGCATGGCCAGCTGCACGCTCATCACGATGCCGGATAGCAGGGTGAGCGCACAGCAAAAGAGCAGCGCGCCGATGATGAGCAGCGGACGGCGCACGATATGCCGCATGAGAAACGGCCAGCCGCGGCGATGGAGGGGGCGGAAACGGCAATGCGCGGCATGGCAGACGGCTTTGAGCCGCCGCACATCCTTCAGCGCCAGCGTCACCGTGATATCCTCGCCCAGATAGGCGATATCGTAGAGCGGCAAGCCGCGCTCAGCCGCCGCCGAGAGAAAGGCGGCGCGGTCGCCCGTCACGCGTATCCGCACCTCGCCCTGCACCAAAGCCTGCAAACGCAGCGCCATCAGCTGTTTCCCCCTTCCCTCAGCAGCTCTACCTGCGCGATCTGCCCGCGCACCTCCAGCTCCTGCTCATCGATGCGGCAGATGCATAAGCCCTCGCCGCTTATCTGCACCAGCCCGCTGCGGCTGCGGAACACCACCTGCTGCGGCTCGCAGCGCAGCACGCCCAGATGCCCCTCGGCGGTGAGGATGGCGTCCCCCAGCAGCACCACCTGCGAAAGCCGCGCCAGTATCTCTTCCGGCAGATCCGCCGCGCGGCTCAGTCTGTTCAGCAATTCTCCCATAAGCACCCCCGGAACAGAATTATTCTTCCCTTATGAGTATGCAAAACACGCACAAAAAAGCCCCCGAGTATTCGGGGGCTTTTCTCTACATAGTTTTTCTCTTCAGCAGCGCTTTCGGCGGGCCCAATACCTCGCTCAGTATCACCGCCTGGCGCAGCTGCTCGGGGTTGGAGAGCGCTGCGGCCAGCGTGGCAGACTGCAGCGGCTGCGGCACACTCTGCGGGCGCGGGCCGTGCTGATGCTGCGGACGCGGCATCACCGGGCGCGGCTGGCTGGTGGGCGCGGGGCGATGCACCAGCGGCGAATGGCGCTCTTCGGCGCCGTAGCACTCTTCCTGCGGCCCTTCGGCAGCCGGCGCATCGAAGCGGATGGTCTGCTGCAGCGGCTGGGGCGCAG
>JAFXLH010000116.1 GCA_017531315.1 Bacillota bacterium | reverse complement strand
TCAAGATGCCCGCCACCGCCATCTATGATGAGCTGCTGGCCTGGGCGGAAAGCTACGATGCCGAATTCGCCGCCCTGCTGAAAGCGGACAAGGACTATGCCTGCCGCATCATCGACCTGGGCCGCGACGGCGACCGCCCGCGCAAAGACCTGGTACACTGGGCGCAGGCCGCCAAGTTCCTCTCCTTCTACTATGCGGAACGCTTCCAGCTCGAAGACGCCTTCCCCGCCATGGACGAAGAGCTGCGCCGCGAGATTTTGCGCCGCTATCTTGCTACCGTAGATTTCGCCGATGACAACAGCGCCTGGTTCGATAAGGTGAAGGTGATCTGCGGCGACCTCGGCTTTGCCCTGCAGCCCAAGCTGTACAAGAAGAACCCCGAGCTCTACCCCGGCTCTATCGCCGATGTCAGCAATGTCATCCGCGTAGCCGTGACCGGCCGCAGCAATTCCCCGGATCTGTGGCAGATCTGCAAGCTGATCGGCGAAGCAGAAATGCGCCGCCGCTGCGAGGCCGCTATCAATATGTAAGGCAACATGTAATAACGCAAAAGCCCCGCCAACGCGGGGCTTTTTTGTGCAGTTTTTTGCCTGCGGCAATGTGAAGTCAAGCCTGCCGCGCGGCAGGCTCAGTTTTGTCGTGAATTTATCACGAAAAACAGGTAGGGGTTATTTTTTGTCGAAATAAGCTATGTTATTAATCTCAACTAAGGAGACCCCATGAATCTCGAGACCAAACGCTTATTGCTTATCCCGGCAGACCCCGCTCTTGCCGATTCCGTCGCCGCCTATTACCTGCGAAACCGCGACTTTCTCCGCATCTACGAGCCGCAGCGGGAAGAAGAGTTTTTCACCGCCGCGCATCAGGCCACTTTGCTGGCCGCCGATGCCCAAGCCGCCACGGAGCAGCGCGGCTACCGCTTCTACATCGCGCCCAAGAGCCAGCCGCAGCTGATCATCGGCAGCATCGCCCTCAGCAATGTCGTCTGGGGCGCTTTCCGCTCCTGCCATCTCGGCTACAAGCTGGACAAGGACTTCCTCAATGCCGGTCTGATGACGGAAGCGGTGGAGGCCATCGAGCGATTCGCCTTCCACACCCTGCAGCTGCACCGCATCGAGGCCAATGTGATGCCGCAGAACGCCCCCTCGGTGCGCGTACTGCAAAAATGCGGCTACGAAAACGAGGGCTTTTCCAAAAAGTACCTCTGCATCAACGGCAAGTGGGAAGACCATATTCATATGGTGAAGCTGAATGAAGAAATGGAATAAAAACACCAGCCCCACAATAGCCGCCGCATAAACAGACGCTTTTGGCAAGGCACGCGGCCCGCAGGCAGTACCGGCCAGTACGGCAAGGGCCAGTAACGCTGCCAAAACGGCTGTTTATCGCGGCCGTAACTCAAGAGGAGTAAGAACTATGACTCATATCAACATCAACATCGCTATGATGAACGCCCAGAAAGACCCCAGCATCGTCGTCCTCGACGTGCGCCGCGCCGATGAGCGCGCCACCTGCTATATCCCCGGCAGCCTGCATCTGCCGCTGGATGAGCTGGATGCGATAGAAGAGCTGGTGCCGGATCTTGGCACCACCGTATACGTCTACTGTGAGAGCGGCTACCGCAGCGCGCAGGCCGCCGGACTGCTGCAAGGGATGGGTTACGCCAATGCGGTAAACATTGGCGGTATCAATAATTATCGGGGAAGGACGGAAAAATTATGAAAGTTGTCATCATCGGCGGTGTGGCCGGCGGCGCCACCGCAGCAGCCCGCATCCGCCGCCTGGACGAACAGGCAGAGATCATCGTCTTCGAACGCAGCGGCTACATCTCTTATGCCAACTGCGGCCTGCCCTACTATATCGGCGACGTGATCACCGAAAAAGAGGAGCTGACCCTGCAGACGCCGCAGAGCTTCCATAGCCGCTTCCGCGTCGATATGCGCGTACGCCACGAGGTCATCGCCATCGACGCCGCCGCCAAAACCGTCACCGTGCGCGATATCGAAAACGACCGCACCTTCACGGAAAGCTACGATAAGCTGCTGCTCTCGCCCGGCGCCAAGCCCAGCGTACCGCCCTTTGCCGGCGTAGACAGCAGCCGCCTCTTCACCCTGCGTACCGTAGAAGACACCTTCCGCATCAAGGACTACATCCGCGAGCACGCGCCCAAGTCCGTGGTACTGGCCGGCGGCGGCTTCATCGGGCTGGAGCTGGCAGAAAACCTGCACGAGCTGGGCCTCGATGTCAGCATCGTCCAGTGGCCGGCGCAGCTGATGCAGCCCTTCGACGCCGATATGGCCAGCTTCATCCACGCCAAACTGCGCGAAAAGGGCATCCACCTGCATCTCGGCTATCTGGTAGACGGCTTTGCCGATACCGATAGCGGCATCCGCGTGATGCTCAAAGACGCCGCGCCGCTTGAAGCCGATATGGCCATCCTCGCCATCGGCGTCACCCCCGATACCGCGCTTGCCAAAGCCGCCGGGCTGGAGCTGGGCATCAAGGGCAGCATCATCGTCAATGAGCGCATGGAGACCTCGCTGCCGGATATTTACGCCGTGGGCGATGCGGTGCAGATCAAGCACCGCGTCAGCGGCGCAGACGCCCTCATCTCGCTGGCCGGCCCGGCCAACAAGCAGGCACGCATCGCCGCGAATAATATCTGCGGCCGCGATGAGCATTATAAAGGCGCGCTGGGCAGCAGCGTACTGAAAATATTCGAAATGACCGCCGCCAGCACCGGCCTCAACGAAACGGCAGCCCGCGCCGCCGGCTTCGATGTGGATAAGGTCATCCTCTCGCCGATGAGCCATGCCGGCTACTACCCCGGCGGGCAGGTGATGACGGTGAAGGCCGTCTTCGAGCGCGGCACTTACCGCCTGCTGGGCGCGCAGATAGTGGGTCACGGCGGCACGGATAAGCGCATCGACGTCTTCGCCACCGCCATCCACGCGGGCCTGAAGATAACCGACCTCACCGAGCTGGATCTTGCCTATGCGCCGCCCTACTCTTCCGCCAAAGACCCGGTCAATATGGCCGGCTTCATCGCCGAGAACCTCGCTACCGGCACGGTCAAGCAGTTCTATGTAGAAGATATCCCCGCCCTGCGCCTGCGCGATGACGTGACCCAGCTCGATACCCGCACCGTGGGCGAATACGGGCGCGGCCATGCCGAGGGCTTCATCAATATCCCCGTGGATGAGCTGCGCGAGCGCATCCACGAGCTGCCCGCCAATAAGCCGGTATATGTGATGTGCCAGAGCGGCCTCCGCAGCTATATCGCCAGCCGCCTCCTCATCGGCAACGGCTTCGATGCCTACAACTTTGCCGGCGGCTACCGCTTCTACGCCGCCGTCACCAAAGAGCAGGCGCTGATCGAAGCAGCCCTGCCCTGCGGCATGGACAAGCAGTAAGGAGCAGCTATGGGCATTCTCGATTGGCTGTTTGGCAGCATCAATAAAGGCGTGGCGGAATGGCGGCAAACACCCGCCGCTCTGCTGCTGGATGTACGCACCGCCGCCGAATACCGCAGCGGACACATCCCCGGCAGCGTCCATCTGCCGCAGCAGCAGCTGGGCCGCATCGAGCAGCTTGCGCCGGATAAGCACACGCCGCTCTTCACCTACTGCGCCAGCGGCGCCCGCGCCAAAAACGCCGCAGAATCGCTGCGGATGCGCGGCTATAAGCAGGTAAAGGCCATCGGCGGCATCAGCAGCTACCGCGGCGAAGTGGAAAAATAAGCACAAAAAAGCCTCCCTTACGCTCAAGGGAGGCTTTAGTTTTTGCAGCACGGAGACCGGCATCCTTAATAGAATTTCACTCTCGCCACATTATCCGGGTGCACGCGCACCGTCACCGTTTCGATATCGGCGAAGCTGTAGGCGCTGATCTGATGCTCCTTGATATCCGCCAGCACCGCGTCGCGCAGATCAAAGATCATCTGCAGATCGCTGGCATCGCCGCCGCCCCAGCCGAGGCCGAAAGCATCGTTCTCCTCGGTAGCCCAGCGGCAATCCTGCAGCACCACCACTTCCACATAATCCTCGTTGTAGGCCACATCCACGCAGATGGCGTCCTTGGCCACGCTTGCATCGGCCTGCACCGCCGCCTCCACCTGAGCCCACACATCAACGATGATATCGCCCTGATGCTGCAGCTGCTCCGTCAAAGTCACCTCGGTCAGCTCTTCCGCGCCGATTTGCTGTTCGCCCACATATTCAAACTGCGAATACTGGGCAAAAGCCACGCCGCAGCCCAGGCCCACCAGCAGCAATCCTGTTAAAAATATCACAATCAAAAGCTTGCGGTTCATCTGTTCCGCCTCCCTTTTTCCATAAATGCCAACACACAAGTCACTATCAGCAGCAGCATCAGGCGGCCTCTTTGCGCCGGCGGCCCAGCAGCGACGCCAAAAGCAGCCACAGCGCGCCGCACATCAGCGTAAGCCCTAAGCAGATGAGCAGCGGGCCCAGCAGCGGATAGCCGCTAAGCTGCATCACCAGCGTCACGCCCACGCCGAAGACGCACATCAGCGCGATGATGCTGAGCGGCGCCAGCGCCACCAGCACCGCAAAGGCCAGCGCCAGGTAGAAGCAGAAGCGGAACAGGCGCGGCAGCAGCCCCTCGCTCTTCACCGGCTGCGCGGCGATATAGATGCTGCCGTCTTCGCCCTGCATCTCCACCATTTGCGGCTGCTGCTTGCCCATCAGCGCCTGCCACGCCTTGACCAGCAGGCCGCAGATGAAAGCGCATACCGTGCCGACGCCCTGCCAGATGGCGCGGATACCGCGGCCGATGAGGGAAAAGCCGCTCTTGATGCCGCGGCCGCAGGCAGCGCAGGCTGCCTTGAGCCCCTTGCCCGCGCTATCCAGCGCATAGCCCGCGCCCTTGTGCTTCGGCTCAGCCGCATCCGGCTGCAGGGTGGGCGGGGCTTCTGCCAGCTCGGCCTTGTCTTTTTCGTTATACTTCTCATCATAGGCGGGATTGATGTGGTAGGCGGTAAGTATCTCCGCCGCCAGCTCATCCAGAGAGCCAAAGTCGCCGATGGCGTCCGCCTCTGCCATGCCGTTTGCCAGCTTCATATCGATATGCTGGGCATATTCGTCGATGATATCGTTGATCTCGCGCTTATCCAGTACGCGCAGGCGGGCTTCCAGCGCCGCCAGAAATTCCGTTTTATTCATAGCCATGCTCCTTCAAAAAACCGCATACGCTTTGCTGCATCGTCTGCCATTCGCCGATAAGCTGCTGCAGATACTGCACGCCCAGCACCGTCAGATGATAGTATTTGCGCGGCGGCCCCTCGCTGGATTCGCGCAGGTAGGTATCGAAATATTTTTCGTTGGTCAGGCGCTTCAAGAGCGGATAGATGGTGCCCTCATTCACATCCAGCACCTTGGAAACTTCCGCCACCAGCTCATAGCCGTACATATCTTTTTGCTGCACGGCAGCCAGCACCACCATTTCCAGCACGCCTTTTTTGAATTGAACGTTCATTCGCCACGCCCCTTTCTGCCATTAATATACAACCACTACCTTGCATTGTCAAGTACTGGATTAAAACAAATAGCAAATTTTTCGGATGACCATTTCTGTCGTAGCCACCGCCCCCCGCTCCCCCACCCCACCGGTGACAGCAAGACCCGATCTTCTCCTACCGTAGGGGACGGGTTCCCCGTCCCGCCGGGTACGCGGAAATGCAAGGCGGGCGAGCCAGTAGGGCGGGGGCTTGTCTCCCGCCGCCTGTTACTATCAGTAGCCAGCGACCTCACAGAGGGAGCAAGCCTCGCCCTACATTTTTTACCGCACAAAAAAAGAAGCGCCGTATCAACGGCGCTTCATATATCCTACCAAAGCAAAAATCATATACGCTACCACATTGACCACCACAATCATCGCCCCGCTCGGCGCCGCCCACATGAAGGAGAGCAGCATGCCCACGATGAAGCAGACAAGCGAGATAGCTGCGGCGATGATGGTCACAGAGGAAAAGCTCCTGCCCACCTGCATGGCAGAAAGCGGCGGGAAGATGATGAGGCTGGATATCAGCAGCGCACCCATCATCCGCATCCCCAGCACCACGACAACGGCGGTCAGCACCGCCAGCAGCGTGCTGCACAGATTGGCGCGGGTGCCGGTGGCGCGGGCAAAATCTTCGTCAAAAGTGACGGCAAAAATGCGGTGATAAAAGAGCACAAACAGCAGCAGAGCCGCCCCGCCAAGGATCAGCGAGAGCCGCGCATCGGCACGGGAAAGCGAAAGGATGCTGCCGAACATATAGCTGTTCAGGTCGGTATTGACGCCGCTAAGCGATACGATCAGCACGCCGATGGAAAGAGAGGCGCTGCTGATCATGGCGATAGCCGCATCGCCCTTCAAGTGGCCGTTATCGCGCAGGCGCAGCAGGAAGAAGGCCGCCGCGATCACCACCGGGGTCGCTACCATCAGCGGCGCGGCATTCAGCGCCGTAGCCACCGCCATCGCGCCGAAGCCCACATGGGAGAGGCCGTCGCCGATCATCGAGTAGCGCTTTAAGACCAGGCTCACGCCGATCAGCGCCGCCAGCAGCGCCACCAGGCAGCCCACCGCCAGCGCACGGCGCAAAATAGCGTAGGAAAGCATTACCTGCAGAGCCTCAATCATGGCAGTCACCTCCCAGCAGATGGCGGTAGGCATCGCTATGCAAATACTCTTCGCGCGGGCCGGCAAACAGCTGGCGGCTGCCTAAG
>JAFXLH010000013.1 GCA_017531315.1 Bacillota bacterium | reverse complement strand
TAGTACGCTCCATATAATCGCTGGTATCGAGGATGTCGAATTTGCCGAAGTCCAGCGTATTGGATACCAGCGCCGTAGGCAGGCAGCTGACATTGATGCCCTTGGCCGAAAGGATGGGCAGCATAGCGGCAAGCGCCACCTTGCCCACGCCGGGCATATCGTTTACACAGCAGATCTTTTTAGTCATAGTATATCTCCTTCTCGGTAAAACCGCCGTCTACAGCAGCGGCAGATCGCAAATATCCCCTACCGCCGCCTTGAGCAGCAGGCGCGCCCGCAGCTCCGCGTAGGGTCGTACTTCATCCGGCGCATCCAGCAGCTCGCCGCCCAGCAGCAGGCGGTAGTCTGCCGCATCGCGCGGGGGCAGGCTGCCGTAGGGGGCAGCGGCAGCGGCGCGGATAAACGGGCCGTACTGCCACGGCGCCAAATCGAGCAGCAGGTCATAATCATCGAGCGGCAGCCCGCTCTGCGCCAGCCGCCACAGCGCCACCTCGCCGTAGAGCGAGGCGACCTGTTGCGCCTCCGGGGCAGATGCGGCATCCAGCAGCGCCTCGCGCCCCACCGCCGGGGCAGATGCGCCGAGGCGCAGCGTCAGCACGCGGTAGCCGGTATTGGTGTCGGAGCTGCCGATAAGCTGCGCCGCCTCGCCGGCGGCATCCAGCACGCGGCCCTCCGCATTGCAGATAACGGCATAGTCCACGCCGTCATAGCTATACTCATAGCCGCCCTCGGCGACGAGGAAGTCGATGTACTCTTCCAGGCACCAGCCCTGCTCGGTGATATAGGCGGCGTGAGGCTGGCCCACATAGCGCAAATGCCATGCCTCGTAGACGATCTTGGTCACATCCTGCTTATCCGCCGGGTAACGGATGATGAGGCCGTACTTCCAGCAGTTTTCCGCTATCCACGCGCCGGCCGGAGTCTTGGCAAATTCTTCGCTCAGCGCATTGTTCATCGTGGCGGTGGAGAGGTCTGCCGAATAGCCCAGCTGATGCTCGCTGCTGCCCGGCTCATTGACGATAGTACCAGCCAAACGCCGCGCCTCCTCGTCATTGTAGCCAAGCGCCTTGTACTGGCGCACCTTGTTATTGAACAGCGTGGTTTGGAAGCTGTAGGCGCGGTAGGCGCTGGTGATGCGTACATCAAAGATGCCCTCGGCCTGCATATCGGCATACATAGCCTGCAGCGCCTCGGCGGTCGGGCGGCGCACTTCCGTCCAGGCATCGCGGGTGGGGAAATACTCGCGCGCCGTCACCAGATCTTCCGGGATGCGCTCTGCCGCCAGAAAGTGATCTTTATTCACCAGCATCAGCGCATCCACCTCCACCTCTGCCGCCGCGGCAGGAGCAGAGCAGATGCACAAAAATGCCAGCACTAAAGCAAAAAACCTACGCATAGCAAACTCCTTTGCTTAACTCAAATGAAATTCTACCACCATTTTGGCTTCATTACCATAGATTAGCGTAAAATTGCAAGAAATTTTCATCATTTAGGCACAAAAAACTCCCCAAAAAGATAAATCTGTGGTATAATTTTGGAGTTGATATTAAAAATGGCATAATATTTTCTTCGCAAGACAATTCAAAGAGAGGTAGCAAAATGAAGTGCGGTTTTGATAACGACCTGTACCTGCAGCTGCAGGCAAAATACATCAGAGAGCGCATCGAAAAATTCCAGAATAAGCTCTATCTGGAATTCGGCGGCAAAATGTTTGACGACTATCATGCCGCGCGCGTGCTGCCCGGTTTTGCCGTAGATGCAAAAGTGCGCCTGCTGCAGGAACTGAAAGATATTACGGAAATTATTTTTGCCATTTCCGCCACCGCCATCGAACGCAACAAGATCCGCGCCGATATCGGCATCACCTATGATGAGGATGTGCTGCGCCTGATCAAATCGCTGGCAGACTTAGGCCTGCCCACCAATTCCGTGGTCATCACCCAGTATTCCGACCAGCCCTCGGCGCTGCAGTTCAAAAATAAGCTGGAAAAGCGCGGCATCACCTGCTACCTGCATCGCCTGACCAAGGGCTACCCCACCGACGTAGCCACCATCGTCAGCGAAGAGGGCTACGGCGCCAACCCCTACATCGTCACCACCAAGCCGCTGGTAGTGGTCACCGCGCCCGGCCCGGGCAGCGGCAAGCTGGCCACCTGCCTCTCGCAGATCTACCACGAGCAGAAGCGCGGCGTGCAGGCCGGCTATGCCAAGTTCGAAACCTTCCCCATCTGGAATCTGCCGCTGAAGCACCCGGTCAACCTCGCCTACGAGGCCGCCACCGCCGACCTGATGGACTTCAACGCCATCGACCCCTATCATCTCGAAGCCTACGGTGAGACCACCGTCAACTATAACCGCGATATCGAGATCTTCCCCGTAGTCCGCGCCGTCTTGAAGCGCGTCTATGGCGGCGATACCGATATTTACTCTTCGCCCACCGATATGGGCGTCAATATGGCCGGCAAAGCCATCATCGAT
>JAFXLH010000115.1 GCA_017531315.1 Bacillota bacterium | reverse complement strand
TGGGGCGCACAGCGGGTATCCTAAGCGTTCACGCCGACCCGACCTCCCGCCGCGCCTATATCGAATATGATGCAGAGACTATTGACGAAGCGGCTATCGAAGCCAAGATCGTGCAGATCGGCTTCACCGTAGAGCACGCGGAACAGGCGGAACAGCCCAAGTTCAAGTTCCGCGAATTCGTCTGCGCCGCCATTTCTACCGCCATCTTGTTCTACATTGCCATGGGCAGCCACTGGGGCTGGCCTGTTCCCGCCGCCATCTCGCTCGATCTGCAGCCGCAGCGCCACACGCTGCTGCAGCTGCTGCTGTGCCTGCCGATGCTGTGGGCCGGCCGCCGCTTCTACAGCTCCGGCGTCAAAGCGGTGCTGCGCCGCTCGCCCAATATGGATACGCTGGTCGCCTTAGGCAGCGGTGCGGCGCTGCTGGTCAGCTGCTATTCCGCGCTGCAGGTGTTCAGCGGCCATCTGCACTATGCCCATCAGCTCTACTTTGAGTCCGCTGCTGTCATCGTCACGCTGGTGATGGTAGGGAAGCTGCTGGAAGAACGCGCCCGCGGCCGCGCCTCGGAAGCCCTGCGCGGCCTGATGGAGCTGGCGCCGGATACCGCCACCGTGGAGCGCGACGGCGAGCTGCTCACCATCCCCGCCGCCCAGCTGCGCATCGGTGATACCGTGCTGGTGCGCCCCGGCGAACGCCTGCCTGCCGACGGCACCGTCATCGACGGCCGCAGCAGCGTGGACGAAAGCTTCCTCACCGGCGAGAGCCTGCCGCGTGAAGTGGCGGTGGGCGACAGCGTGCACGGCGGCAGTATCAATGGCAGCGGTATGCTGCGCTTCTGCGCCGAGCAGGTCGGCGGCCGCACCATGCTGGCACAGGTGATCCGTCTGGTAGAAGATGCACAGTCGGAAAAAGCGCCGGTCGCACGACTGGCGGATCAGGTAGCCGCCGTCTTCGTGCCGGTGGTGGTCAGCATCGCCGCCGTGGCGGCCTGCGCCTGGGCCATCGCCGGGGAAAGCTTCAATTTCTGCCTTACCGTCTTTATGTCGGTGCTGCTCATTTCCTGCCCCTGCGCGCTGGGCCTGGCCACTCCCGCCGCCATCAGCGTCGCCATGGGCAAAAGCGCTTCCTTAGGCGTGCTGATCAAAAGCGGTGCTGTCTTGGAACAAATGGCCAAAGCCGACAAAATGCTCTTCGATAAAACCGGCACGATCACCGAAGGCCGCCCGGCCCTGCAGCAGCAGCTGAGCTACGGCTGCCCCGATGCCGAGGCCCTGCGCCTGGCCGCCGCGCTGGAGCAAAACAGCGAGCATCCGCTGGCGCTGGCCATCACCGCCGCCGCTGCCAATAAGCAGCTGCATCTGCCGCAGGTGGAAAACTGGCAGAACACGCCCGGCTGCGGCGTCAGCGGTATTATAGGCGGCGTGCCGTACTGCCTCGGCAAGCCCGGCTGGCTGGCAGAGCAGGGGATAGCCCTGCCCGAGCTGCCGCAGCATAGCGGCGCTACGGTCATCTGCCTCGCACAGGCGGAGCAGCTGCTGGCCGCCTTCTACCTCGCCGATCGCCTGCGTGAAGATGCGGCTGCCGTCTGTGCCAAATTGCAGGCCGACGGCGTACAGCTGGCGCTGATCTCCGGTGACAGCCCCACTACCGCCAAAGCGATGGCCGAGCAGGTGGGCATAGCCGAATATCACGGCGGTATGCTGCCGCAGGATAAGCTGGACTATGTGAAGGCCGAGCAGCAGCACGGCGAGCTGGTAGTGATGGTGGGTGACGGCATCAACGATGCCCCGGCGCTGGCGCAGGCCGATATCGGCGTGGCGATGGGCGGCGGTACGGATATCGCTATGGAATCGGCGGATATCGTGCTGCCCGGCGGCGATATCGCGGCTCTGTGGCGGGCGCGCCGCCTCTGTCGCTTCAGCCTGCGGGTGATCCGCCAGAATCTGGTCTGGGCCTTCCTCTACAACTGCCTCGGCATCCCGGTCGCGGCGGGTGTGCTGCACATCTTCGGCGGCCCGCTGCTCAGCCCGATGCTTGCGGCGGCGGCGATGAGCCTCAGCTCGCTTTGCGTAGTCAGCAATTCTCTGCGCATCGGCACCCGGCGTTTCGATTGACTAACTGCGTCACAACTGGTAGAATAGATATATCACCAAAAATTCAGGAGGAACGCAATTATGGTACTCAAAGGCAATGCCATCGTCGCTCAGAGCGGCGGCCCCACCGCTGTCATCAATAACAGCGCTTGCGGCGTTATCGAAGAATGGATGCGCCAGAATACCGGCGATAAGATCTTTGCCGGTGTCAGCGGCATCAAAGGCATTCTGGAAGGCAATATCATCGACCTGACCCAGCAGGATGCGGCCAAGATCGCCGCGCTGCGCCATACTCCCGGCGCCGGCCTGTTCAGCTGCCGTTACAAGGTGCAGCCCAGCGATCAGGAAAAGATGATCGAGATCTTCCGCCGCCACAATATCCGCTACTTCTTCTATAACGGCGGCAACGATTCTATGGATACCGCCTATCAGACTTATCTGGCCGCCAAAGCCGCCGGTTGGGAAATGCAGGTCATCGGCGTACCCAAGACCATCGATAACGACCTGCCCTTCACCGATCACTGCCCCGGCTTCGGCTCTGCCGCCAAGTTCATCGCCGCCTGCGTACGCGAGACCGGCATCGACCTGGAAAGCGTTTCTACTAAAAATAAAGTCACTATTCTGGAAGCCATGGGCCGCAATGCCGGCTGGCTGACCGCCGCCGCTGCCCTCGCCCGCCGCTTCCCGGATGAAGCTCCGCATCTCATCTACCTGCCGGAAGTTCCCTTCAGCAAGTCCAAATTCATTGCCGAAGTAGAAGCTATCTACAAAACTCTCGGCTATTGCTACGTGGTCGTTTCCGAAGGCATCCGCGATGATCAGGGCGAATACATCGCCGCCGGCACCGCGCAGAAAGACGCCTTTGGCCATGTTCAGCTCTCCGGCGTGGGCGATGTGCTGAAGAACCTCGTCGAAAGCGAGATCGGCATCAAAGCCCGCTGCAACACCCTCGGTACCACCCAGCGCTCCGCTATGCACTTCGCCTCCAAGACCGACGCCGACGAAGCCTATATGTGCGGCGTAGAAGCCGTTCGCATGGCTCTGGCCGGCAAAACCGGCGTGATGGTCACTCTGGAACGCGAAAGCAACAGCCCCTACAAGTGTGTCACCGGTGAAGCTCCGCTCTCCGGCGTAGCCAATGTAGAAAAGAAGCTGCCCGTGGAATGGATCAACGCCAACCACAACTATGTTACCGATGAATTCATCGAATATGCCCGCCCGCTGATCATGGGCGAAGTTGACCTGCCGATGAAAGACGGTCTGCCGGATTATGTCCGCCTCGACCTGCAGAAAGGCCGTCTGCTGTAAATCGCACACCAAAAAAGGCACCGCTGATGCGGTGCCTTTTCTTATTGTTCTAGAGCCTAAATCAGCGCTTCTGCGCCGTTTTTACCTGCGATGTGTTCAACTGTTCACAGCTGCGCTTACTCTGCTTCCAGCGGCTCGATATCGCGCACGGTGAGCCGCTCGCCATCCACGGTGAAGCGGATGCGATGACCTGCGAAGCTGAAGCCGTACACCCGCTCCGGGTCATGCTGATATGCGGGGCGCGGGTCTTGCGCCAGCACGCCCAGCAGTGCCTGCCGCTTCTCTTCAGGCAGCTTTTCCAGCAGGGCAGGGGAGGCTTCCACCTGCAGGCTGTGCGCCGCCGCCGGGCCGGAAAAACCGGCGCTGGCTTCCGGGTGGGCGTCTGCCAGCGGGATATAGGGCTTCACATCGTAGATAGGCGTACCGTCCATCAGGTCGGCGCCGCTCACATACAGCACTGGGCCCAGCTCTGCGTCCAGCTCCAGCTTTACCAGCTTCACCGCCGAGAGGCCCAGCGGATTGGGGCGGAACGGCGAGCGGGTGGCAAATACGCCGCGCCGCTCATTGCCGCCCAGACGCGGCGGCCGCACCGTCGGCGACCAGCCCTCGCGCAGATTGGCGGAAAACTGCCAGATCAGCCACAGGTGGCTGAATTCCTCGATGCCGCGGAAGGCGTCGATATTGCGGTATTCCGGCTCAAAGACGATGCGCGCCTGCAGCTCTTCTACCAGCCCGCTCTGGCGCGGCAAACCGAACTTTTCCGGGAAATCGCTGTGGATATGGGCGATGATCTTCATAAGTACCTCATCAAGTATAAGAAGTATCTACGGTGATAATGCAGTTGAAGCTGGGGTGCTTATCCTGCACTTTGGCGTTGATCTCGGCTTTCAGCTGCTCCGGCTTCAGGCGGAAGCCGAAGGGCATCAGCACGTCGAAAATCAGGTTGGTATGCGTCGGGCCGGGCATGATGCGGAAATCATGCAGCTGCAGGATGGGGTCGATGCAGCGTACCAGCTTGCTTACTTCTGCCTTCAGCGCCGCCAGCTCTTC
>JAFXLH010000012.1 GCA_017531315.1 Bacillota bacterium | reverse complement strand
TACTATGAATGTGATATCGACTATGTGAGCGGCTACCGCAACGATAAGCGCATCGTCTATTCCAATGACGGCCTTATCTACTACACCGGCAACCACTACAAGAGCTTCGAGCAGCTGTACTAAGGAGGCCGACTATGCAAAAGACTATCGATCTGCGTGATTGCGCCGATATGGCCGCCGTGCACCGGCTGTTTGCAGAAACGCTGGACTTCCCCTACTGGTACGGGCATAATCTGGACGCACTGTTCGACCTGCTCAGCTGCGCCGGAGAGCTGCAGCTGCAGCTGATCCTGCCCGCCGCCGGCGGATTGGTGGAAAGCGGCGCGCTGACCACGCTGCTGCTGGTCATCACCGATGCGCTGGGCGAGCGCGTGCAGGTCTGCGAGCCGAATTGTGAATAACTGCTGAATATCGGCTGAAACATCGCTAAAGCTACTGGCAAAAGCCGGCAGCTTGTGTTAAAATGGCTTCAAGCAACAAATTTCGCAAAGGAGCGAAGCAGAAAGCATGAAGGTTTTGGAAAAATTCTTGATCGGTTATTATAACTATACCGTTATCGCTACTTATTTTGGCGGCATGGCTGCCATTTACGGCATTTATCTCTGCGCTCAGGGCGACGCCTTTGGCGCGGTGCTGTGCCTGCTCTTCGCCGGCTGCATGGATATGATTGACGGCAAGATCGCTTCGACGATGAAGCGCACCTCCGGTGAAAAGGCCTTTGGCATCCAGATCGACTCTCTGTGCGACCTGATCAGCTTCGGCGTATTGCCGGCGATGATCGGCTATGCCATCGGTCTGCGTTCCACCTTTGCCATCGCGGTGATGATCGCCTTTGTCATGGCGGCGCTGATCCGCCTCGCCTACTTCAATGTCGATGAGTTCGAACGCCAGCAGAAGACCACCGAGCGCCGCAAGTATTACGAAGGTATGCCCGTCACCACCACCGCAGTGCTGATCCCCATCATCTACGTGCTGCGCGCGGCCATGGGCAGCTTCTTCCCCATCTTCTACTGCATCGCGCTGATGCTGATCGCCTGCGCCTTCCTGCTGCGCTTCCGCCTGCCCAAGCCCGGCACCGGCGGCCTCATCGTCTGCGGCTTCGTCGGCATCATGCTGCTGATCGCCCTCTTCACCCTGAAGTAATGCCTACAGCAAAGACCCCCGCCAAGCGGGGGTCTTTTTTCTACGCAGCGGCGGTTTACAGATGCGCCGCTTTACCGTTATACTGGAGGCGAGGTGAGTGATATGGACTATAACAAGATCGGCGCGGCGATATCACGCTGCCGCAAGGAAAAGGGCCTGACGCAAAAGCAGCTGGCGCAGCTGCTGCAGGTGAGCGATAAGACCGTCAGCAAGTGGGAGCGCGGCTGCGGCTGCCCGGAGGTATCGCTGCTGCCCGGCCTGGCACAGACGCTGGGGCTGGAGCTGGAAGCGCTGCTGCAGGGCGAGATAGAAGCGCACTCACATGTGGGCGGCAATCTGCAGAAGGGGCTCTACTATGTGTGCCCGGAATGCGGCAATCTGATCTTTGCCGCAGGCAGCGCCGCCATCAGCTGCTGCGGCCGCAAGCTGGAGGCGCTGGAGCCGGTGAAGGCCATCGATCATCAGCGCCTGCTGGTGGAAGAGGTGGAGGATGAGTGGCTGGTCACTACCGGCCACCCCATGACCAAAGAGCATTATCTTTCGTTTATCGCCTTCGTGCGCGGTGACCGCCTGCAGCTGGTGAAGCTGTATCCGGAATGGGATGTGCAGGTGCGCTTCCCCCGCCGCGGCCACGGCAGGCTCATCTGGTACTGCAACAAGCACGGCCTGTTTTATCAGCTGCTCTAAGCAAAAACCCCCGGCATAAGCCGGGGGTTTTTATTGTGTGTTAGCGCTCTTCGCGGAAGTAGTTGAGGCCGCAATGCGCGGGCTGCGCGTGCTCCTTGGTCTGCTTCACGCTGGTGAAAATGAGTACCACGATGGTGGCTACATAGGGCAGGGTATCGTACAGCTCCATGGGGATGCCCAGGGGGATGTAGAGGCGCATGATGGAGAGGCCGCCGAATACCAGCGAGCCCATCAGCGCGCGGGCGGGGCTCCAGACGGCGAAGATGACCAGCGCTACCGCGATCCAGCCTTTGCCGTTGACGCAGGAGTTAACCCATACGCCGTTGCTGATGACCAACGAGATGTAGCCGCCGCCGATGCCGCAGATGCCGCCGCCGATGATGGTGGCCAGATATTTGTAGCGTTCCACGTTGATGCCGGCTGCGTCGGCGGTGGCGGGGCTTTCGCCCACGGCACGCAGATTGAGGCCGATGCGGGTATATTTCAGCACCCATGCCATCACCAGAGCAATGGCGATGCCGAAGTAGATGAGCCAGTTGTAGCCGAAGAACATTTTGTTCAGCCCCTGCAAAAAGGCGCTGTCGCTATTGGCGAGGAAGGGCAGCAGATTGTGGTTGGCAAAAGCTGCCTTGGCTTCGGTGGAGATGGTCATGTAGTTGCTGGCAGAGCGGCTGCCGATGATCTCGCCGAAGAAGTTGCCAAAACCGGTGCCGAAGATGGTCAGCGTCAGACCGGTAACATTCTGATTGGCGCGCAGGGTGATGGTGAGGAAGCTGAAGATCAGCGCACCCAATGCACCGCAGAGGAAAGAACCGGCTACCGCCAGCACCAGGCACAGCAGCTGATTGGCCATAGCGCCGCAGTACATTTCGTAGAAGTAGATGGTAGAGAGGCCGCCGATGGCGCCCATATACATCATGCCTTCCACGCCCATATTGAGGTTGCCGGATTTTTCGGTCAGGATCTCGCCCAGAGTGCCGTAGAGCAGGGGAGCGCCGGCCAGAACAGCAGCATAAAACAGATTGACCAGATTATCCATTCTGCGGCACCTCCTTCTCTTTGTGGCGGAAAATGATGCGGTAATTGATGAAGAATTCGCAGCCCAGCATGAAGAAGAGCAGCGTGCCGGTGATAACATCCGCCGCCGAGGCGGGGATGGCGAAGGTGGTCTGGATGCGATTGCTGCCCTTTTCCAAAATGGCGATGAAGGCAGAAACGATGACCATAGCCAGCGGGTTCATCTGCGACAGCCAGGCGACGGAAATAGCGGTGAAGCCCACGCCGCCGGCGGTGTTTTCGCTAAGCGAGTAGTTGGCGCCGGATACCTGCAGGAAGCCGATCAGACCGGCCAGCGCGCCCGCCACTACCATGGTGCGGATGATGATGCGGCTGACATTCATGCCGGCATAACGCGCCGTTTCCTTACTCTGGCCGACGACGGTGATCTCGTAGCCGTGCTTGGTATGCTTCATATAAATATATACCAGCACCACCAGCGCGATGGCGATCACCCAGCCGATATGCACGCCAAACAGCTTGGGCAGTCGGGCGGCCTGGTCGAACATGGGGATCTTGGGGAAGCCGCCCGGCTTTTTCCACGGGCCGGCCTGCAGATATTTGACGATGCCCAGCGCAATATAGTTGAGCATCAGCGTAAACAGCGTTTCGTTGGTGCCCCAGCGCGCCTTGAACAGCGCCGGGATGGCCGCCCACAGCGCACCGGCCAGGCAGCCGGCCAGCATCATTACCAGCAGCAGCGCCGGACGGGGCAGCTTATCTACCCAGAAGAGGGCGAAATAGGTGGCGGCGATACCGCCGGCCAGGATCTGACCCTCGGTACCGATATTCCAAAACTGCATCTTGAAAGTGATGGCCACGGAAAGCGCGGCGATCAGCAGCGGAATGGTGATCTTTATCGTTTCGATGCGGGCCGTCTTGGTGCCCAGCGCGCCGTTGATCAGGTCGGCATAAACGGCGATGGGATTATGCCCCAGCAGCAGTATCAGCAGGGAAGTGGTGAGCAGGGCGGCCACGAGCGCCAGCGCGCGGATCTTCCAGGCCGTGCTCTGGCTTACCGGAGGACGGCGCACGATGCGCAGCAGCGGATCTTTGGCCGCGGGGAGAGCGATGCGTTGTTCCGTCATTCAGTTGCCTCCTCTCCGCTTTGCTTATGCTGCGTCATCAGCAGACCAACTTCTTCCTTGGTGGCGGTGCGGGCGTCCACGATGCCCGTCACCTGACCGGAAGACAGTACCACGATGCGGTCGCACAGCTCCAGCAGTACGTCCAGGTCTTCGCCGATGAACAGCACGGCCACGTCGTTTTTCTTCTGCTCATTGAGCATATTGTAGATATTGTAGCTGGAGTTGATGTCCAGACCGCGCACCGGGTAGGCGACGATCAGTACCTGCGGCGCCAGCGAGATCTCGCGGCCCAGCAGTACCTTCTGCACATTGCCGCCGGAAAGCTGGCGTACCGGGGTGGTGACGCCGGGGGTGGAGATCTCCAGACGGTCGATCAGCTCTTCGGCCAGCTGCATCGGCGATTTGCGGTCGACGAAGGGGCCTTTGTTCTGATAGTAGCTGCGCAGCATCACGTTATCGGTCATATCCATGGCTGCGACCAGACCCATGCCGAGGCGGTCTTCCGGGACGAAGCTCATCGATACGCCGCGTTTCATTACTTCGCGCGGCGGCATGCCGGCCAGATCTTCGCAGATCTCCTGTCCGGATGTGCTCTTGGTGTGAATATAGATCTGACCGCTCTTGATCGGGTAGAGGCCGGCCAGCGCTTCACACAGCTCCTTCTGGCCGCTGCCGGCAATGCCGGCCACGCCGAGGATCTCGCCGCTCTTGATGGTGAAGCTGACATTCTTCAGCGCCGGCAGACGCTCGCTGTTCAGGCAGGTCAGGTTGCGTACTTCCATCTTCGGCTGCGGATCATTCGGCTCGGGGCGCTCGATGGCCAGCGAGATGCTGCGGCCTACCATCATTTCCGTCAGCTGCTGTGCATTGGTATCGCAGGTGTTGACGGTATCGATGTACTGACCCTTACGCATGATATGCACGCGGTCGGAAACGTCCATTACTTCGTTCAGTTTGTGGGTGATGATGATGACGGCCTTGTTGTCCGCCTTCATGCGGCGCAGAATGGCAAACAGCTTTACCGTTTCCTGCGGCGTCAGTACGGCGGTGGGCTCGTCCAGGATCAAAACATTGGCGCCGCGGTACAGCACCTTGATGATCTCGACGGTCTGCTTTTCGCTGACCGACATCTGGTAGATCTTTTTGTTCGGGTCCAGCTCAAAGCCGTAGCGAGCGGAAATAGCGCTGATCTCTTCGGCCAGTTTGCCGCGGTCCAGCGTTACCGAGCCGGGCAGCCCCAGCACGATATTTTCTGCCGCAGAGAGCACATCCACCAGCTTAAAGTGCTGATGCACCATGCCGATGCCCAGGGCATAGGCATCGCGCGGATTGCGGATGCTTACCGGCTGATCGTCGACATATATTTCCCCCTCATCCGGGTAATAGATGCCGGCCAGCATATTCATCAGCGTAGTTTTGCCGGAGCCGTTTTCGCCCAGCAAAGCCAGGATCTCGCCGCGGCGAATATCCAATGATACGTGGTCGTTGGCTACGGTCTTGCCAAAGCGCTTGGTAACCCCGACCGTACGGATGGCGATCTGTTGTTCTGCCACCGTAATATTCACCCCCCAAACTGCAAAATTGTGACCATAAATTGTGACAAAAATGTTATAAAAACATAAATTAAAAACTTCTTTGTCGAAGTTGGTTTTTCCTGCCTGAAACTTATAAAAGCGCAGATAAAATATGGTG
>JAFXLH010000114.1 GCA_017531315.1 Bacillota bacterium | reverse complement strand
GGGCCGGATAAGCGTGAGCCTTCTCTTTGAGGCCGACGATCTCCAGCAGCTCCATCGCTTTGGCTTTGGCTTCGGCCTTATTCACACCGGCCAATTCCAGCGGGAAGCAGATATTATTCAGGCAATTACGCTGCATCAGCAGGTTGAAGCCCTGAAAGATCATGGTGATATCGCGGCGCATGGCTCGCAGATCGGCAGGAGCAAGCGCGGCCAGATCGACACCGTCGATTTCCACAGTGCCGCTGGTCGGTCTTTCCAGCATATTGATGCAGCGCACCAGCGTAGATTTACCGGCACCGCTCATGCCGATGATGCCGAAAATATCGCCATCCGGAATAGTGAGCGATACATCTTTCAATGCTTCAACGGTACCGCCGGCCGTAACGAAGGTCTTGGTCAAATTTTTGATCTCGATCATAGAAAACTCCAAGTGCCCCGGCAGAGCGCGCGGCTCCACCGGGGCAGTATAAGTTATTTAAGCTTATTTGATGGCGTCGAGGGTGGTCTGCTGGCCGCCGTAGATGCCGAGCGGTTCAACGTGTACATAGGAAACGGGAACGATATGGGTGCCGTTCTGTACGTTGAAGTCATCGAGGTAAGGAACATGCTGGAAGTAGTTGGCATCGATTTCGCCGCTTTCAACTACATGGTTGGGCTGTACGTAATCGGTGAATTCAACAACCTTCAGGGTGATGTCTTTTTCAGCCAGGATGGTGGCGGCAACAGCCAGGATGTCGGCATGGGGAGAGGGAGAAGCAGCAACGCTTACGGTCTGGCCGGCGAGGGCAGCGTAATCGATGGCATCATTGTAGCCGTTGGTGGGAGCATCAACAACAGATACTACGGAACCGCCGTAGGTGTTGACGATGTAGTCGGCGACCTGCTGGCTTTCCAGAGCAGCGATCAGTGCGAGGATGATGGGAGCTTCTTCGTTGCCTTCCTTAACGGCGAGGATGTTTCCGTAAGCGGAGGAGGAGCCTTCCAGGCCCAGAGCATCGGTCATCGGATCGAGGCCGGCGGGGATGGCGTAGTTGGAGTTGATGACGGCATAGTCCATGTCTTTGAGGACGTTAGGCAGCTGAGCAGCTTCAACTTCGCTGAATTCGATGTTGTGGGGATTTTCGTCGATATCGAGGATGGTGGCGGTGATGCCGGCGCCATCTTTCAGTTTGATAACGCCGAGGTCTTCCAGCAGCAGCAGAGCGCGGGCTTCGTTGGTGGTATCGTTGGGAACAGCGATGGTGATGGTTTCTTCTTTGTCGCCGCCGCAAGCAGCCAGGCAGAAAGCCAGAGCCAGTACGGTGATCAGAACGAACAGTTTTTTCATGATTCGGTACTCCTTTTTATTTTTTTACAATTTGCAACTGCCACAGCAGTTAAAGCCTGAATAATAAATGAGGACGCTGTGCTCTCCTGCCCTGCCCATAGCCACAAAAAAACCGGGGACCCGATCAAGTCTCCCGGCATCAAGCAGCGTGGACCAGCAATATTTGCGGCACATTGTTCGATGAAATTACTTGGAGGACCAATCGGAAGCGGGGGCACAGCAACGCATGCACATGTGATTGAACATGTACATCTCCATCATCATGGTCATCTTGGTGCCGACCAGCTTCATGACGGGGTCTCCTTTCCTCCTTGTACCTGCAAAAACAGGTTGTTTTTACTTTAGCACCTTTTGCCCAAGCTGTCAATAAAAAATATATGATATACAGCAATTATGCAGTTTATTTGCAGCTTATTAACGCTTCAGGGCGATGCCCCGGCGCTGCGCTGCGGCAAGCAGATAGCGCTTTTGGTACTTCAGCTGCACATATTCCATTACCTTATTATAGTACAGCGGCTTTGCAACGCAGGCGCGCCTCTTTCCGAATCAGCGCGGCATACTCTTTTTCAATTGCAGTCTGCTTTTTGAAGGGAAAAACTGCCACGGCGACTCCTTTCATCCATATATCAACACCAAAACAGAAACAGGGCGCAGCTGCTGCCGCGCCCCGGTGCTTATTCTGCTTATTCTACGGTAACGCTCTTGGCCAGATTGCGGGGCTGGTCGATCTCGCAGCCGCGATAATCGGCGGCGTAATAGGCCAGCAGCTGCAGCGGCACTACGGTGATGATCGGCGCCAGCAGGTCGTCGGTCTGGGGCAGGTAGATGCAGCCATCCGTGACCTTGGCCATAGACTGGGTCTGCTCGAAGGCGATGCCGAAAATGTGGGCATCGCGCGCTTTCAGCTCCACGATATTGCTGATGCTCTTTTCCAGCAGGAACTGCTGCGTGGCCAGCGCGATCACCGGGATGCCCGGCTCGATCAGCGCGATAGTGCCATGCTTCAGCTCACCGGCAGCATAGGCTTCGGCGTGGATATAAGAGATCTCCTTCAGCTTCAGCGCACCCTCTAAGGCAACGCTGTGGTCGAGGCCGCGACCGATGAAGAAGGCATCGTCATAATCCTTGATATATTCCGCCCATTCCCTGGTAGTTTCTTCGATGGTGGGCAGCTGGGCTGCGATCTTATCCGGCAGCTCGTCCAGCTCCTGCAGCAGATGATGCAGGTAATCGCCGGAGAGGATCTGCAGGCGCTGACCGAGGTAGAAGGTCAGCATATACAGCAGCATCAGCTGCGTGACATAGGCTTTGGTAGAAGCTACGGCGATCTCCACGCCCGCCCAGGTGTAGAGCACGCAATCGGCCTCGCGGGCAATGGACGAATCCATCACATTGCAGATGGCGATGACTTTGGCGCCGTTATACTGGCTTTCGCGCAGGGCAGCCAGCGTATCCGCCGTTTCGCCGGACTGGGAGACTACCACGACCAGCGCGTGTTCGTCCACCAGCGGCTTGCGGTAGCGGTATTCGGATGCGATATCCACCTCTACCGGCAGGCGCAGCAGGCGCTCGATGCTCTGCTTGGCGACGAGGCCGGCATGATAGGAGGTACCGCAGGCGACGATGACCAGCTTATTGACGCCCTTGAGGAATTCATCGCTGAAGGCGGCATCCATTTCCGGCAGCAGCACCTGCTCCAGATCATCGGAGATGCGGCCACGCATCGTTTTGGCCATCACTGCGGGCTGCTCGTGGATCTCTTTGAGCATGAAGTGCGGGAAGCCGGCCTTTTCCGCCGCTTCCTTATCCCAGTCGACATAGACCATTTTGCGCTGTACGGGCTGGCCCTGATTGGTGATCTTGATGCCGTGGTCGTCCACCACCGCGATGTCGCCGTTTTCTAAGATGATGACATTGCGGGTATAGCGGATCAGCGCGGCGATGTCGCTGGCAAGGAAGTATTCGCCCTCACCTACGCCGATGACCAGCGGGCTGTCCTTGCGGGCGGCCACCAGACGGCGCGGGTCGAAGCTGGAGACGGCCACGCAGGCATAAGCGCCGCGCAGACGCGCCACGGCATCGGACATCGCCTGATAGAGGTCGGTCTGATACAGCTCTTCCAGCAGATGCGGCAGCACTTCCGTATCGGTCTGGGAAGTGAAGGTATGGCCCTGATTCTGCAGCCATTCGCGCAGCTCCAGATAGTTTTCGATAATGCCGTTATGTACTACGGCGATATTGCCGTGGCAATCGGTATGAGGGTGGCAGTTATCTTCGGTGGGGCGGCCGTGGGTGGCCCAGCGGGTGTGGCCGATGCCGATAACGCCTTCGCCGATATTATCGCCGATCTTCTGTTCCAGCAGCGCGATCTTGCCCACGCTGTGTTCCACACGCAGCGTGCCGTCTTCCAGCACCGCCACGCCGGCCGAATCGTAACCGCGATATTCCTGAGCGAACAGGCCTTCCAGCAGGATAGGCATGGCTTTACGATAACCCAGATAACCGATAATACCGCACATAGGCAGTTCCCCCTTGTGAAGCAAATTGATTTGATTAAACCATAATCCCAGCTAAACTGTGATACAAGTGATTGTTTTCTAATAGATTCGCCGCAAATCCGTTTATCCCTGCTTGCGCTTGATAACGGCAGCGATATCGGCGACGATTATTTCCAATTGCGCCATTACCGGGCCTTCGGCCATCACGCGCAGCAGCGATTCGGTGCCGGAAGTACGCACCACGATGCGGCCGCAGCCATTAAGCTCCGCACGGCCGGCTTCGATGGCAGCCATGATCTCCGCATCATCCTGCCAGCCCTCTTTGCGCTGCACCGGCACATTGAGCAGATGCTGCGGCAGGCGGGTCATCACCTTGGCCAGCTCGGAGTACTTCTTGCCGCTCTTTTTCAGCATATCCAGCACGAACAGCGCGGCAGCAGCGCCGTCGCCGGTGGTGTTGTATTCGCGGAAGATCAGGTGGCCGGACTGCTCGCCGCCGATGACGGCGCCGCTTTCCAGCATTTTTTCCAGCACATAGCGGTCGCCTACTTTAGTTTCCGCCACTTCTACGCCGATAGCTTCCATAGCCTGACGCAGGCCCATATTGCTCATCTGGGTGACGATGAGCAGGTTCTCTTTGAGTCGGCCCTGCTTTTTCAGCTCGGCGGCGGCCATTGCCAGCACGAAGTCGCCGTCTAAGATATTGCCCTGCTCATCCACCGTGAGCAGGCGGTCGGCATCGCCGTCAAAGGCCAGGCCGATATCCGCGCCCACTTCCAGCACCTTGGCCACCAGCTTTTCCGGGTGGGTGCTGCCGCAGGCCAGGTTGATATTGCAGCCATCGGGCTCATTGGCCATCACGATCAGCTCCGCGCCCAGGCCCTGCAGCAGCAGCGGCGCCAGCTGAGATGCGGCACCGTTGGCGCAGTCGATGACCACCTTGAGACCGCTGAGATCCGGATTCTGCGTACGCAGCAGGCAGTCGCGGTAGAACTCCACCGCGCCCTCCAGACGGCGCACCTGACCCAGCTGATGCGGCTCGGCCAGCATGATCTGGCTCTCATCGTCGATCAGCGCTTCGATGCGATCTTCCACCGCGTCGGGCAGCTTGTAGCCGCTGCCGGCGAAGAATTTGATGCCGTTATCATAATAGGGATTATGCGAGGCAGAGATGACCGCACCGGCAGCGGCGTGCAGCTCGCGGCAGAGCATCGCTACACCGGGGGTGGGGATAACGCCCAAGGAAAGCACATCCACGCCCACGGAGCAGATGCCGGCGGCCAGCGCGGCTTCCAGCATATCGCCGGAGCTGCGCGTATCCTTGCCGATCAGCATTACCGGCTTTTTGCCGTCTGCGGCGT
>JAFXLH010000113.1 GCA_017531315.1 Bacillota bacterium | reverse complement strand
TTCATCAAAATACGGCTGCAGCGTCAGCTGCTGCTGCACGCCGTCGCGGAGAAAGACGATATCCAGCGGATTGCCCGCCCCTGCCGCAGCACTGGCGGGAGAGATATCGTTCCACTTCTCGATCAGGTAATCACCGATATAGAGTATCTGGTCGCCCGCCTGCAGGCCGGCAGCCTCAGCCGCGCTGCCCTCAATCACGCCGCCGATAATGTTGGCGTCCGAGGCGGTGCCCAGCATCATAAAGACGATGATGAACAGCACGATGGCAGTGACGAAATTCATCAGCGGCCCGGCGGCAATGGTGCAGATGCGCTTCCATACCGCCTGTCGGTTGAAGGAGCGCGGGTCATCATCGCAGGTGTCATCATCTTCGCCCATCATCATTACCGAGCCGCCCAAGGGCAGCAGGCGGATCGTGTATTCCGTTTCGCCCTTGGTGAAGCTAAACAGCTTCGGCCCCATGCCGAGATTGAAGCTGTACACATAGATGCCGCTCATCTTGGCTACGACAAAATGCCCCAGCTCATGAGTGATGATGAGTACGCAAAATACTGCAAGTGCAGCGATTATTTTCAAAGTTTTCCTCCTTTGGTAAAGCGGGCGGCGAGCTCTCTCGCTTCCGCATCCAGGGCGACGACCGTATCCAGATCTGCCGCCAGCGCCGGCCAGTCGCGGCTCATCACCGCGCTAAGGCCATCGGTAATAGTGCCAAAGCTGATCTCTTTACGCAAAAAGGCGTGTACCAGCGCTTCATTGGCCGCATTGAAGGCGACCGTAGCACCGCTGCCGCGGCGGCCCGCCTCGTAAGCGAGGCGCAGACCGGGGAAGCGGTCGGTATCCGGCTTGACGAAAGTAAGCGGCGGCGTGGTGGTAAGATCGAGCTTCGGCAGCGCATTTTCCGGGCGATTGGGATAGAGCAGCGCGTACTGAATGGGCGTGCGCATATCCGGCAGGCCCAGCTGCGCCTTCACCGAGGCATCGGCGAAGCTGACCAGCGAGTGGACGATGCTCTGGCGATGCACCAGCACCTCGATATCGTCATAGTCCATATCAAACAGCCAATGTGCCTCGATCACTTCCAGCCCCTTATTGACCAGGGTGGCGCTGTCGATGGTGATCTTGGCGCCCATGCTCCAGTTGGGGTGGCGCAGCGCCATTTCCGGGGTGACATGCGGCAGCTGCTCCGCCGGGTACTCCCAGAAGGGGCCGCCGGAACAGGTGAGCCACAGCTTCTGCGGCTTCACTTCGCCCTGCAGGCACTGGAAGATAGCCGAATGCTCGCTGTCTACCGGCAGCAGCGCGGCGTTTTTCTCTTTTGCCAGCGGCATCACCAGCTGACCGCCGGCCACCAGCACTTCCTTATTGGCAAGGGCGATATCCTTGCCCTGCTGCAGCGCCGCCAGCACCGGCTTCAGGCCGGCCACGCCGGAGATAGCGCCCAGCACGATATCCGCCTCTGCCGCTTCGGCGCAGGCGATCACGCCGGCTTCACCCGCCAGCACCTCCATATCGGCTGCAGCCGCGCCCAGCAGCTCTTTCAGCTGCGCGTATTTGCTCTCATCCGCCACCGCGACCAATCGCGGGCGAAATTCCAGCGCCTGAGCCGCCAGCAGTTCCACATTGCTGCCGCCGGCCAGCGCCGCCACCTGCAATTCTGCGGGGAAGCGGGCGCAAATATCCAGCGTCTGGCGGCCGATGGAGCCGGTGGAGCCCAGCAAAGAAACGTGTTTCATAAATAGTTACCTCTTATCAGCCCTGCGCGGCAGCCGCCTGCGCTTCCTGCTGTTTGGTTTTGTAGCGTACGGTGACGATCAGCGAGAGCACGATCGGGAAGCCGATCAGGCCGATCACGCCGAAAGTCTTGAGGCCGATGAACAGCGCCGCCAGCGTGGCCAGCGGATGCAGGCCGATCTGGTCGCCCAGCAGCTTCGGCTCCATGACATTGCGGAAGACGACGATGAAGGCATACATACCCAGCAGCGCGATGCCGATGATCGGCTTGCCGGTGAGCAGATACCACAGACCCCAGGTGACCAGCACCGTGCCCGGGCCAACTACCGGCATACAGTCGAGGCAGCCGACCAGCAGGCTCATGGTGACGGCATGGGGCAGGCGCATGATATTGAAGCCGATCAGGCACCAGGTGATGGAGCAGGCGATCAGCACCGCCTGCGCGCGCACCCAGCCGCCCAGCGCAGCCGAAGTACCGTCGTAGATATTCAGCACCTTATCCTTATTCCTGGGCGCAAGGCCGCAGATGATATTGCGGATCTTGGCTTCATCGCGGCACCAGTAGAAGGTGGCTACCAAAGCCACGATCACGGCGATCAGCGTAGCCGGGGTGCCCTGCAGCACACCGATCAGGCTGGTGGCGGCAGACATAGCGATACCGGCGGCCGATTTCTGCAGATCGCCCATCCAGCTCTCCACATCGCTGATGCTGACGCCGAGGCGGGCGAGCATAGTTTCTGCCATCTCCGGCAGCTCCGGCAGTATCTGCACCACACCGCTGGTGTAGCGGGAAAGCACCACAATGATATCGGAGATGACGTCGATGAGCAGGAAGGTGAACAGCGCCACGAAGGCCACCAGGCAGACCAGCACGAAGAAGATCATCAGCGAACGCGGGATATGCAGACGCGCCGCCAGCTTATCGATGACCGGCACTACGGAAGCCGACACAAACCAGGCAAAGACGAAGGGGAATACCAGCCCCAGCGCGCTGCCGATCAGCGCCTTAAAAGCGCCCAGGCCCATCGTCCAGCCCAGCACCAGCAAGGCGACCAAAGCCAGCACTATCAACACTTCCAGTAATATCCGCTGCAGCTCGTCTTTATTCTTATTAGTAAAGGACATTTAGCGCTCCTTTCCACATAGCGCCGCGCGGGCGGCCAACATAAGGCATCAGACAAATAAGTACCACATCAGCAGCACCGCCGGGCAGGCCAGCATCAGGCTGTCCAGTCTATCCAGCACACCGCCGTGGCCGGGGAAGAAATTGCCGGAGTCTTTCACTCCGCCCCAGCGCTTCAGCTTCGATTCCAGCAGATCGCCGATCTGCCCCAGCACCGAGCCGATGAATACGCATACAAATGCGGGCACGGCGGGCATCCCCAGCAGCTTCACCGCATAGGGGACCAGCAGCAGCAGCGCGAAGGCCGTACCGCCGATAGCGCCCTCCCAGGTCTTCTTGGGACTGATGGTGGGCGCCAGCTTATGCTTGCCGAAGGCGCGGCCGGTGAAGTAGGCAAAACTGTCGGTGACCCAGCAGATCAGGCAGCCGAACAGCACCAGCAGCGGGTTCGGCCAGATCACGCGCAGCGCCAGCAGGCTGCCGAAGCCGACCAGCAGATACAGCACCAGCGGCAGCAGCAGGCCGATATCGCCTCCCCTGCCCTTAGCGGCGCAGATCGCTCTGGTTTCCCAGATGCCCACGGCCAAAAAGCCCAGCATCATCAGTACAAAGGGGATGTTTCCCCACCAGGTTATCGCCACCACGATGGGCAGCCAGATCAGCGCGGTGATAATGCGCTGCTTCATACTTACTTCGCCTCCCCTACCGCGCCGAAGCGACGGTCACGCTGCTGATAAGCGATGATGGCGCGGCACAGATCCTCTTTGCCGAAGTCCGGCCACATCACATCGTCGAAATAGAATTCGCTGTAGGCACACTGCCAGAGCAGGAAGTTGGAGAGCCGCAATTCGCCGCTGGGGCGGATCAGCAGGTCGGGATCGGGCATACCGGCGGTGTAGAGCTCGCTGCTGATCGTATCCATGCTGATATCCTGCGGCTGCAGCTCGCCTTTCTGCACCTTTACGGCAATATTCTGCATCGCGCGGGTCAGCTCCTGACGGCCGCCGTAGTTCAGCGCCAGATTCAGTTTCATGCTCCGGCAATGCGCGGTCTTATCCATTACCTGCTGCAGATGCTTATGCAGGGCCTCCGGCAGGGCGGAGATATCGCCCGATGCCACCAGCTGAATATCATTATCCAGCAGGGTTTTGATCTCACTGTCAAGATACTGCGAAAAAAGCTTGAACAGCAGCTCGATCTCGGCGGCGGGGCGCTTCCAGTTCTCGGTAGAAAAGGCGTAGACCGTCAGTACTTCTATATTCAGCTCGCGGCACAATTCGGTAGCGGCGCGCAACGATTCGGCGCCGGCTTTATGCCCCATGCCGCGGATCATGCCACGTTTTTGCGACCAGCGGCCGTTGCCGTCCATGATCACGGCGATGTGGCGCGGCAGGCGCTGCATATCCATTTGGCTGAAGTAGCTGTGATAAGTCAAAAATACTCACACTCCCACCTATAGTTTTACAGTTTATTATCTCATAATCCGGCCCGATGCACAAGTGAAATTTGCATTTAAGTGCAGTTTTAAGCGATGACCGCCGTCGTAGCCACGCCACGCCTTTCCCCGCCCGCATCGGTGACCGCCACCCCCTGCCGCCCCCGACCACAGCCGGGACTATTCGACCGGCCGGCGCAAAAAGAAAAAAGGTCTGCGGCTCTCGCCACAGACCTTTATGTACTGCTTGATTATTCTTCTTCGATAGCACCGGCGGGGCAGTTTTCATAGCAAGCGCCGCATTCGATGCAGATGCTCTGATCGATGGAGTAGATGTCACCTTCAGAGATAGCTTCTACGGGGCAGCCGGCGAGGCAGGTACCACAAGCCAGGCAAGCATCAGTGATTACATAGCCCATTGATAAAACCCTCCTTTTTGAGTTACGGCAATGCCGCTACAACAATAGTAAACGCATTTCGACAAAAAAGCAATAGGGAAATCAGACTTCCATGATTTCCTTTTCTTTCTTGGCGAAGATCTCGTCGACGCGCTTGATCAGCTTGTCGGTGAGCTTCTGGGCGTCGTCCAGAGCCTTCTTGCTTTCGTCTTCAGAGCATTCCTTGGCTTTTTCCACAGCCTTGATCTCATCGTTCAAGTCGCGGCGGACGTTGCGGATGCTGACTCTGGCTTCTTCAGCCTTCTTGCTGCAGGTCTTTACCAGCTCTTTGCGGCGTTCTTCGGTCAGCTGGGGGATAGCCAGGCGGATCACTACGCCGTCGCTGTTGGGGTTGATGCCCAGGTCGGACTTCAAGATAGCCTTTTCAATGGTGGGTACCAGGGACTTGTCCCAGGGCTGGATCACGATCAGGCGCGGTTCCGGGCAAGAGATATTGGCGGTCTGGTTGAGCGGAGTGGGGCTGCCGTAATAATCGACCATGATCTTTTCGACCAGAGCCGGATTGGCGCGGCCGGCGCGCAGGCCGGAGTATTCGCCCTGCAGGAATTCGATGACCTTGTTCATGCGCTGTTCGCCGTCATTAAGAATTTCTTTCAGCATTATTCTTCGCCTCCTAAATAAGTTCCGATATCCTCGCCCATCGCGGCGCGCAGGATATTGCCTTCTTCGGTAATATTGAACACTACCAGGGGGATATGATTGTCACGGCACAGCGATGCGGCCGTGCTGTCCATCACCTTCAAGTCCAGACGCAGCACATCGGTATAGGTGAGCTTGTCGAACTTCTTGGCATTGGGGTTGGTCTTGGGGTCGCTATCGTATACGCCGTCCACCTTTTTGGCCATCAGAATGGCATCGGCGCCGATCTCCGCCGCGCGCAGGGCAGCGGTGGTATCGGTAGAAAAGTAGGGGTTGCCGGTACCGGCGGCAAAGATCACCACACGGTCTTTTTCCAGATGGCGCAGGGCGCGGCGGCGAATGTACGGCTCGGCGATCTGGCGCATCTCGATGGCGGTGAGCACGCGGCAGCTGACGCCTTCCGCTTCCAGCGAATCCTGCAGAGCCAGGGCATTGATGGTGGTGGCCAGCATACCCATATGGTCGGCATTGACGCGATCCATGCCGCGCTTGCTGCCGGCGATGCCGCGCCAGATATTGCCGCCGCCCACGACGATGGCAACTTCCACACCGGCGGCCAGCACATCCTTCACCTGCAGCGCGATGGACTGCAAGGTATCGTGCTCCAGACCGTAACCGGCGCTGCCGGCCAGCGATTCACCGCTGATCTTCAACACCACGCGTTTATACTTCGGTGCCATAAGCAAAACCTCCTTGGGATAGCGTTAGCAAGTTTGAAAAAATAGGCCGGAGGTTTTGCAAAAAATCTCCGGCCTGTTTTTAGGCAAAGCTTATTTGGCGCCGCCGGTCAGGGCAGCAACTTCTTCAGCCAGATTGCTCTGTTTCTTTTCAATGCCTTCGCCTACTTCGTAGCGAACGAAAGCCTTGACTTTGATTTCCTTGCCGATTTCCTTAGCGGTCTTGGCAACGTACTGAGCAACGGTCATTTCGCCGTCTTTTACGTAGACCTGCTGGAGCAGGCAGACTTCTTTCAGCTGCTTGGCCAGACGACCGTTGACCATCTTTTCAACGATGGCTTCCGGCTTCGGTTTTTCCAGTTCGGCGTTTTCGTTGAGGGCCTGCTGCAGCAGAATGTGCAGTTCTTTTTCTTTCCATTCGGCGTCAACGGCGGATTCATCAACGAATTTGGGGTTCATGGAAGCAACCTGCATAGCGAGGCTGCGGCCGCATTCCTTAACTTCATCGATGGTAGCTTCGGTTTCCAGTTCGACAACAACGCCGACCTTGCCGTTGCCGTGGATGTAATGGGCGCATACGCAGCCGGCATCAGCAAACTTGGCAAAACGACGAACAGTCATGTTTTCGCCGATCTTGGCGATCTTGGCGGTCAGCAGTTCGGATACGGTGCCTTCACCGCAGTCGGTGGCCAGCAGAGCTTCCACATCGGCTACGTCGTTGTTCAGAGCAGCCTGGGCAGAGGCGGCTACCAGAGCCTGGAATTCGGGGTTGGCAGCAACGAAGTCGGTTTCGGAGTTGACTTCGATGATAACGGCGGAAGAAGCATCTTCGGTGGTGGCAACGCCTACCAGACCTTCGGCGGCGATGCGGCCGGCCTTCTTGGCGGCAGCAGCCAGACCTTTTTCACGCAGGAAGTCAATGGCTTTTTCGGTGTCGCCATCGCAGGCAACCAGAGCCTTTTTGCAGTCCATCATACCGGCGCCGGTCAGTTCGCGCAGTTCGCTTACCATTTTGGCAGTAATAGCAGTCATGGTGGTTATCCTCCTATATTATGCGTTAAAAGAGCTTAGGCTTCTACTTCTTCTTCGGCGGTGGCGTCTTCGCCCTGACGGCCTTCGATGATGGCGTCGGCCATCTTGGCGGCGATCAGCTTGACGGCACGGATGGCGTCGTCGTTGCCGGGGATGACGTAGTCTACTTCGTCGGGATCGCAGTTGGTGTCGCAGATAGCGATGATCGGGATACCGAGCTGACGGGCTTCGGCTACGGCGATGTGTTCTTTGCGGGTATCAACGATGAACATGGCGCCGGGGAGCTTGGGCATATCCTTGATGCCGCCGAGGAAGCGTTCCAGCTTGATCTTTTCGCCCTTCAGCTTGGAAACTTCGCGCTTGGGCAGTACTTCGAAAGTACCGTCGGCTTCCATCTGTTCCAGCTGGCGGAGGTAATCGATACGCTTCTGGATGGTTTTATAGTTGGTCAGCATGCCGCCCAGCCAACGTTCGTTGACGAAGTACATACCGCAGCGTTCGGCTTCTTCGCGGATGGAATCCTGAGCCTGCTTTTTGGTACCTACGAAGAGAACGGTTTTGCCTTCGGCGGCAACGCTCTTCATGAAGTTGTAGGCTTCGTCGATCTTGTGAACGGTCTTCTGCAGGTCGATGATGTAGATACCGTTACGTTCGGTGAAGATGTACTTGCCCATCTTCGGGTTCCAGCGGCGGGTCTGATGACCGAAATGCACGCCGGCTTCGAGCAGCTGTTTCATAGAGATTACGGACATTTGAGTTTTCCTCCTAAAATTTTTTGGTTCCTTCCTCCGGCGTTTCTGCCAACCGACCGCATTTAGCGGCACCGGGGGCTGACCTATTCCACGCCGTGTGTATTTTGGACCACTTGGAATAATATCAAAAGAGCAGCCATAATGCAAGTGCTTTTTGCATTTTAACTGCTCTTTTTTGAAAATTTTATGATATTTTTGTGGGCTTTTTGCCTTACAGAATGAATCTGGAAAGATCCTCGTCCTGAGCGATGCCGCCGAGGCGCTGCTCCACATAGGCGCGGTCGATCACACATTCGCCCTGCACCAGCTCCGGCGCATCGAAGAGCAGGTCTTCCAGCACCTTTTCCAGTATGGTGTGCAGGCGGCGCGCGCCGATATTTTCCGTATTGCGGTTGACGCGGTCGGCATATTCCGCCATCGCCTCGATGCCGTCATCGGTGAAGTTCACCTGCACGCCGTCGGCCCGCATCAGCTCCGTATACTGGTGGATCAGCGAGTTCTTCGGCTCCTGCAGGATGCGGCGCAGGTCGTCCTTGCTCAGGTTATCCAGCTCCACGCGGATGGGGAAGCGGCCCTGCAGCTCGGGGATCAGATCGGACGGCTTGCTGACGTGGAAAGCGCCCGCCGCGATGAAGAGGATGTGGTCGGTCTTGACCGGGCCGTACTTGGTGACCACGGTAGTGCCTTCTACGATGGGCAGGATATCGCGCTGCACGCCGCCGCGGGAGATATCCGGATTATGCCCGCCGGATGCCTGACCGGCTATCTTATCGATCTCATCCAAAAAGACGATGCCGCTCTGCTCGGTGCGTTCCAGCGCCTGCTGCTTGACGCTTTCTTCGTCGATCAGCTTATCCGCCTCTTCTTCGGTCATGATACGCAGCGCTTCTTTGATAGTTACTTTGCGCTTCACTTTCTTCTTCGGCATGATGCTGCCCAGGACCATCGACATATCAATGCCCATTTCCTGCATACCGCCCATGCCCTGCGGCGTATTGTCTTCTTCCACCTCGATCTCGATCATCTGGCTGTCCAGATAGCCGTTGCTCAGCTGATCGCGCAGCTGCACGCGGCGGGAGCGTACTTCGTCATCCTTGCGCTTGGCCTCGTTCTTTTCCGCATCGGAGAGATTATCGAGATGGCCGCCGGCAAAGCGGTTGCGCGGCAGCGGCGCCAGCATATCGAGGATACGCAGTTCTGCCGAGCGGCGTGCCTGCTCTTCCACCTCTGCCATACGCTCGGTGCGTACCAGGCGGATGGCCGTTTCCGTGAGGTCGCGGATGATCGATTCCACATCGCGGCCCACATAGCCCACTTCGGTGAATTTGGTGGCTTCTACCTTGATAAAGGGTGCGCTGACCAATTTGGCGAGGCGGCGGGCGATCTCCGTTTTGCCGCAGCCGGTGGGGCCGATCATGATGATATTCTTCGGCTGCACATCCTCGCGCAGCGCATCGTCCAGCTGACGGCGGCGCCAGCGGTTACGCAGCATCACCGCCACGCAGCGCTTGGCCTGCTGCTGGCCGACGATGTATTTATCCAGCTCCGCCACCACCTGTCGCGGCGTCAATTCGCTTCTGGCCGGCAGCTTTTCCGGCAGATTTGCGGTAAGATTGTCCATGATCATACCCCTTTCACAGTTCCAGCACGGTGACATTATGATTGGTGTATACGCAGATATCGGCGGCGATATGCAGGGCGGATTCCGCCATCTGCGCCGCGCTCATGCCGCTTTCCGCCTTGGCGAAGGCGCGGGCGGCGGCCAGCGCATAGTTGCCGCCGCTGCCGATGGCGGCGATATCGTCATCCGGCTCGATTACTTCACCATTGCCGGAAAGCACCAGCAGCTTATCCGCAGAGGCCACGATCAGCAGCGCCTCCAGCTGGCGCAGATACTTGTCGCTGCGCCATTCGCGTGCCAAAGCGACGGCAGCCTTTTCCAGATTGCCGCGATATTCTTCCAGACGGCCCTCAAACTTTTCGAACAAAGTGAAGGCATCGGCGACGCTGCCGGCAAAACCGGCCAGCACCTGACCGTGATAGAGGCGGCGCACCTTTTTGGCGCCGGCCTTCATGATAGTGCTCTGACCCATGGTCACCTGCCCGTCGCCGGCGATGGCTACCTGCCCGTTACGGCGAATGCAGCAGATGGTAGTACCTCTGATCTCCATGAGAAAACCTCCTTATGCTTACGCGCGCGGATGCGTGCGGTCGTATACTTCTTTGATGTGGGCGCGGCTGACATGGGTGTAGATCTGCGTGGTAGAGATATTCTCGTGCCCCAGCAGCTCCTGCACCGAGCGTAAGTCCGCGCCGTTTTCCAGCAGATGCGTGGCGAAGCTGTGGCGGAATACATGCGGCGATATTGTCTTTTTCTGCGCCGTCAGCTTCACATATTTATCGATGATATCGGCCACGCCGCGCCGCGTCAGGCGACCGCCGCGCAGGTTCAAGAACAGCGCCTCGCCGTCACCGCTGGGGATGCCCAGCCTGCGCCGTTCATCGAGATAATCGTCTATCGCCATAAAGGCCGCGCGACCCAAAGGGCAGAGGCGCTCCTTCGCCCCTTTGCCGAAGACGCGCGCATAGCCGATGCCGCGGTCGAGACTGCCGACATTCAAGCCCACCAGCTCGGATACGCGCAGCCCCCCGCCGTACAGTACTTCCAGGATAGCCTTATCGCGCTTACCGGCCAAACTATCATCCGGCGCATCGAGCAGCGCCGTCACTTCATCGTAATAGAGAAACTTGGGCAGGCGCTTTTCCTGCTTCAGCGCTGAGACGCCGGCGGTGGGGTCTACCTCCAGCACATCTTCGCGGCACAGATACCGGTAAAAGGAGCGGATGGCGGAAAGATGCAGCGCCAGCGAGCGCTTGCTTAATCCCTGCTGGCGCAGATAAGCGCTGTAATTACGCAGGGTGATGCCGTCTGCCTGCAGCAGGTCGGGCGCTTCTCCCTCAGCTCTCCCCTGCTCCGAAGCGCAAAAAACGGCAAAGCGGCGCAGCGCGGAAAGATACGCCTCCTGCGTGCGGGCAGAAGCATTGCGCTCCAGCTGCAGGTAGCGGGTATAGCCGGCGATAAGCTGTTCCATGCTGCACCTCCTTTGGTGGGTCATGTATGCTATGTTACTTAGAATATGCAGGGCGGGGCTTGTCACCCGCCGCAAGGTGGCTTGCTGCTGATAGCAACAACGGCGGGAGCAAGCCCCCGCCCTACGGGTGCATCTGAGCTATGTTTACTCTACCGCGAAAACTTCAGGTTTCGCCTGCTTGAATGCCTCCAATGCTTCCAACGCGCGTTTGGCCAGATAGGCATTCTTTTCCGCCTTGCCGCGGATGCGCATTTCCGGCGGCGGGATGAGGCCGAAATTGACGTTCATCGGCTGGAAGTCCGCCGTGGGCGTGGTGGTGTGCGAGATCAGCGCGCCTAAGGCCGTCTCACGCGGGAAGACAACGGTCTCCGCGCCCTTATGCAGCAGCGCGGCATTGATGCCCGCCACCAGGCCGGAAGCGGCGCTTTCCACATAGCCCTCCACGCCGCTGATCTGCCCGGCGAAGAGCAGGTTGGGCCTGGCCTTCAGCCTGCCGCTGCCGTCTGCCAGCAGCAATTTCGGCGAATTGATATAGGTATTGCGGTGCATGCTGCCGAGGCGCAGGAATTCCGCATTTTCCAGCCCCGGGATGAGGCTGAAGACGCGCTTCTGCTCCGGGTAGCGCAGACGGGTCTGGAAGCCGACCAGATTGTAGGCATCCGCCGCGATATTCTCTTTGCGCAGCTGCACCACCGCATAGGCCTGGCCGCCGCCCGGCAGATCGAGGCCGACCGGCTTCAAGGGGCCGAAGCGCATCGTGTCTTCACCCAGCTTGGCCATCGCTTCGATGGGCATGCAGCCGGAAAACAGATGCTCTTTTTCAAAATCATGCAGTGGCGCCAGCTCGGCATTGATGAGTTCGGTATAAAAGCGAGTGTACTGCTCCTTGTCCATGGGGCAGTTCAGGTAGTCCGTGCCGTCGCCCTTGCCATAGCGGGAGGCGAAAAAGGCGATATCCATATTGATGCTGTCTGCCGCGACGATGGGCGCGATGGCATCGTGGAAGAACAGCTGCTGACCTTCGGTAAGTGCAGCTATCTTCTCGGCCAGCGGCTGGGATGCCAGCGGGCCGGCCGCCACCACGGTGAGCGTATCCGGCAGCTCGCTCACCTCTTCGCGCACCACTTCGATCAGCGGGCTGGCGGTGAGCTGCTCTTCGATATAGGCAGAGAAGCGGGCGCGGTCTACCGCCAGCGCCCCGCCGGCCGGCACGGCGGCATAGTCTGCCGCACGCATGATCAGCGAATCGAGGCGGCGCATCTCCTCTTTCAAGAGGCCCACCGCATTTTCAATATTGTTGGCGCGCAGGGAATTGCTGCATACCAGCTCGGCGAAGCCGCCGCCGGTATGGGCTGCGGTCTGCTTATTGGGGCGCATCTCATACAGGCGCACCGGCACACCGCGCTTGGCCAGCTGCCAGGCGGCTTCACACCCGGCCAGCCCCGCGCCGATAACGATAACTCTCTCCATATGCATCAGGCCTCTTTCTTGGCGGTCTTTTTGGTAGTGGTCTTCTTAGTAGTGGTCTTGGTAGTCTTCTTGGCCGGTTTTTCCGCTGCGGCCTTGGCCGTCTTCTTCGGCTTATCGGTAGCGGCCTTGCTCTTGGCAGTCTTCACGCTCTTGCGATAGGCGGTCTTGTTGTTGGCGCAGTCGTCTTTGGGGCAGGTCTCCTGCATACCGCCGCGGAACGGGCGCTGGGCCAGCTGCGTGCCGCACAGCTCACAGCGCTTTTCGATGGGCATCTCCCACGATACGTAGGTACATTCCGGGTAATTGGCACAGCCGTAGAAGACGCGGCCGGTGCGGCTCTTGCGCTGCACGATATCGCCGCCGCAGCTGAGGCATTTCACCTGCGTAGGCACGACGATCGGCTTGGTATTGCGGCATTCCGGGAAGCCGGAGCAGGCGAGGAATTTGCCGTAGCGGCTCATGCGGTAGACCATCGGGCGTCCGCATTTATCACACAGCTCGCCGCTTTCTTCCGGCGCGACGGTCACCTTTTCCATCTGCTCTTCGGCCTTGGCCAGCGTCACGGCGAAAGGATCGTAGAAATCGCGCAGCACCTGCACC
>JAFXLH010000112.1 GCA_017531315.1 Bacillota bacterium | reverse complement strand
TCCGGTCGCCGGTGTTCAGCGGATCGTCCAGATCCTCCAGAATATCCAGCAGTTCCAAAGCATCTTCCTGCCAACCGGAGGTATTCAGCGCCTGTGCAAGGGGAGAGTCCTCCGTCAGACAGGCGCTTGCAGGCGCGCCATTTCCGCCACATCGTTGATCGTCCAGTACTGCACGGCGATATCGTGCTTATGCGCGTAGTTGACCACGCGGGAAGTGCCGAGGTTGATCACATAGTCGGTAGTGGGTATCTGCAGCGCCACGAAGTTGAAATCTTCGGCAGCGGCAGGCAGACCCAGCAGCGAATAAAGATAGAAGCGGATAACTTCGTTGACACCGGCGCTGCGCTGCATATCGGGGTAGGTGGCGTCCATGTAGGCGGTCACCTCATTATTGAAAGTGCCCACCACGGTACGCTGCAGGCAGCCGAAATCGCTCAGCGTGGTGTAGAGTATATCCGCCGCCTGCGTGCCGCGCTCGCAGCTGTCCTTGATCTCGATGATATAGCCGTACTCACCGTGCTGCTCCAGATAGGTGAGCGCATCGGAGAGGCTGAGTATACGCAGCTCCTGCGGCACGGCATCTCCGCTCAAATCCGCATAGGGGCGGCTGCCGTCATCGCGGGTGAAATTAGCGCCCATGTTCAGCTGCTGCAGCTGCTCATAGGTCAGCTCGCTCACCAGCACATTCTCGCGGCCGAATACCGCCACGGCATCGCTGGTGCGGTCCAGCGTGGCGTCGTGCAGCAGCACCGGGATATTGTCGGCGGTGAGGTGGAAGTCAAATTCGAAGATATCCAGCTGATACGCTTCGCTGGTCACGCAGTTCTGCAGCGCCATCAGCGTATTTTCCGGCGCGATGCCGCCACCGGCGCGGTGACCGGAGAGCATCGTCACACCCAGCGGCGTGATCAGCGGGTTTGCCGCATCGTCGGTGGCGATCGGGGCGGCGGTGGTATCGCGGGTCACCGCCCAGAAGAGCCCGGCGAACAGCAGTACCAGCACCAGCAGGGCGATGAGGATATTGCGGGCGCGATGGCCACGGCTCAGCCAGCGGAAGGAGAGCGGCCAGATGCAGACGGCGAAGACGACGAGCAGGCCGTAGCGGATGGCGGTGGCACATTCGTGGCCGCCGGTCAGCGCCAGCAGCGGCGCTTTCAGCCCGGCCTTCAGCGCGACCACCAGCAGCAGGCCGAACAGTACCTTCACTACCTGTGCGGCAGGGCGGCCCGCTTCGATGAAGCGGATGTATTTACGCTCGATGTGGAAGGAGAGCAGCAGCGCGGCGGTTGCGCCCAGCAGCAGCCAGCCGTTCTTTACCGCCTCGTGCAGGTTCGCGGCGTCGATATCGGCAGGCCAGCTGCGGCTGATGACGAAGATGAGATAAGCCGCAGCCACCGCCAGCACGCGCAGCAGCCCACCGCCTGCCTGCTTGGGCAGGCGCTGCTTGCCGCAGAAGATGGGCGCCAGAGCGTAGATCAGCGCACCGGTCAGCGCGAGCGAGGTCAGCACATCAGCCGGGGTATGCACGCCTAAGTACATGCGGGAAAGCGCCACCAGCGCGATCAGCAGCAGCGCCAGCGCGGTCAGCCACGCTTTGCGGCAGTAGTAGGCGGGAGT
>JAFXLH010000111.1 GCA_017531315.1 Bacillota bacterium | reverse complement strand
CAGTACGGTCTGAGCATCGTCCTTATCGAGGCCGTAAGCGAGGGCTGCGGCGGTGGGTTCGTTGATGATGCGTAAGACGTCGAGACCGGCGATCTTACCGGCGTCTTTGGTAGCCTGACGCTGAGCATCGGAGAAGTAAGCCGGTACGGTGATAACGGCCTGAGATACGGTTTCGCCAAGGTAAGCTTCGGCGTCGGCCTTCAGCTTCTGCAGGATCATCGCAGAAATTTCCTGCGGGGAGTATTCTTTGCCGCCCATCTTGACGCCGACCTTCTGGCCCATTTTGCGCTTGATGGACATGATGGTGTTATCCGGATTGGTGACGGCCTGACGCTTAGCCACCTGACCGATCATACGCTGGCCGCCCGCTTCAGCTACGACAGAGGGAGTGGTGCGCGCGCCTTCCGGATTCGGGATAACTACCGCTTCGCCGCCTTCCATAACGGCGACGCAGGAGTTGGTAGTACCAAGGTCAATACCAATAACTTTTGCCATTTTATATTCCTCCTAATAACAGTTAGTATGCTTCGTTTGCCTGAAATAAAACTTTATTGCTTAAAGGCTGTGCTCTGCGTGGATACGCGGCGGCGGGTCACATTCCCACCTGTACCATTGCCGCGCGCAGCAAACGGCCGGAAAGCATATAGCCCTGCTGCACCACCATAGTCACTTTGCCCTTATTTTCTTCACCGAGGTCTTCCTGCATTACCGCCTGATGCAGATTGGGGTCAAAATCGGCGCCCAGCGCTTCGATGCGGGTAACGCCGTTTGCAGAAAGTACATCCAAAAACTGGCGGCAGGTCATTTCCACGCCGGCCTTCAAAGGCGAAGCCTCTTCAGTGGCAGCGAGGGCGCGTTCTAAGTTATCCAGCACCGGCAGCAGCTCTTTCAGCAGCTTTTCCGTGCCGAATTTGACCGCATTTTCCTGATCGGTGCGGGAACGCTTGCGGTAGTTATCAAAATCTGCCTGCAGGCGCAGGTATTGCTGATACTGCTCTTCGCGCTTTTCCACGGCGGCAGCCAGATCGTCCAGCGCGGCCTTCAGCTGCGGATCCATTGCGGCATCGGCGCTTCGGCTTCCTGCTTTACCTGTTCCGCCTCGGCGGCGGCTTTGGCTTTTTCTTTATCCTTTTTGCTCATGGGATCACACCTCTCTATGATTGATGGCGCATCAACCGTCGCGCCACTTCTTTTGCGAAAGCGTTTCGCCGATCTCGCCGGCGATGAATTCCAGCAGCGACACGGTGCGGGAATAGCTCATGCGCGTGGGGCCGAGCACGCCGATGGCGCCGGCCTTTTCGCCGTCGATGTAGTAGTTGGCAACTACCATGCTGCAGTCCTGCAGCTCGCGGTCGGCCAGCTCTTCGCCAATAGCCACGCTGACCAGCTCATTTTGCCGATCCAGCAGCTGCGAGAGCTTGTTTTGCTCTTCCAGCAGGCTGAACAGCCCATCCAGACGCTCGGGATCGCGGAATTCCGGCTGCGATAAGATATTGCGCGCACCGCCGGTGAAGACTCGCTGCGGCGCGGCACCGGGGCTCATCAGGCGCTGCAGTACGCTGAAGGCATTGCTCAGCTGCTGATAGCGCTCATCCAGCTCGGAGAGGGCGGCCAGCAGGTAGTCGTCTTCCAGCCGGTCCATCGAAGTGCCCACCAACCGCTCGGAAAGCAGGCGTTCCAAACGCGCCGCTTCCAGTGCATCCACCTTTTCCGGCAGGTCGATGATGCGATGGCGCAGCAGACCGTGATCGGAGAGCATGATGGCCATAACGCGGTAATCGCCAAGCGGCACCAATTGCAGTTTAGCCAAATTTCCGTTGCCGTAATACGGCAGCGCCACCATGGTGGCATAATTGGTCAGGCGGGCCACCATCTGGCAGCAGGCGCGCATGAAGGCGTCCATCTCGTGGCGTTCGGAGCCAGCGCAGCGCGGATGGCCTGCATTTCCTGCGGAGTCAGGCTCTGCTTCTGCATCAGATTATCGACGAAATAGCGGTAACCCTTCTGCGAAGGCACGCGCCCGGCGGAAGTGTGGGGCTGCTCGATGTAGCCGAGGTCTTCCAGGTCGCTCATCTCATTGCGGATGGTGGCAGGCGATACGCCCAGGTCGTACTTCTTGGCCACCGCACGCGAACCGACCGGTTCGGCGCTGCTGATGTAATCCTGAATGATTGCATTTAGAACTTGTTTTTTGCGTTCATCCATATTATCACCTCATAGTTGTTAGCACTCTCGCTCGTTGAGTGCCAACGATGATAATTTACAATATCTGCAAGCCAAAGTCAAGCGATTTCAATTTATTTTCACATTATATGTACAGAAATTCAGTTAATAGAAACAATTGCGGAACAAGGCTTAGTCGTAGCCACCATTCCCCGCTCCCCCACCCCACCGGTGACAGCAAAACAGCCTCCCCGATGCGGGGAGGCCGCAGGGCGGGGGCTTGCTCCCGCCGCTTGTAGCTAAACAAAATGTTCAAACACATAGTTGCCCAACAGCAACCCCCGTCGCGTCAGGCGGTACTTTCCTGCTTCCTGCACCAACAGGCCGGCGGCTAGGAGTTCGTCTATCTCAGCGCCCCAGATTTGCTGTGGTGCGCTGCCGTAGCGGGCCGCGAAGGCCGCCGCGTCCACGCCATCCAGCAGGCGCAGGCCGAGGAACATCGCCTCTCCGCGCACCTGCGCCGCGGTGAGCTGCTCCTCTTCCGCCAGCGGCTGCCGCCCGGATGCCACCGCCGCCGCGTAGTCCGCCAGATCATCCGTATTGCGCCAGCGATGCGCGCCGAGGCAGGATGCCGCCGCCGCGCCGAGGCCGAGATAATCCAGCCGCTGCCAGTAGGCGCTGTTGTGGCGGCTCTCGCAGCCCGGACGGGCGAAGTTGGCTATCTCGTACTGCCGCAGGCCCACCGTGGGCAGATAGTCCATCGCCAGCTCCAGCATCTGCGCCGAGAGCTCCTCTTCCGCTTCCGCCACCCCGGCGCGCCCCCACGGCGTATCTTCCGCCACCTGCAGCGAATAGAGCGAGAGATGCTCCGTCTGCAAAGCTGCTGCCGCCGCGAGGTCCTCGCGCCACATCGCCAGCGTCTGCCCGGGCAGGCCGTAGATGAGGTCGACGCCGCAATTAGTGAAGCCCGCAGTCCGCGCCGCCGCCACCGCCGCGCCGATCTTCTCCGGCCCGTGGATGCGCCCCATATCACGCAGCAGCTGCGCGTTGAAGCTCTGCGCGCCCAGGGACAGGCGGTTGAAGCCCGCCTCCCGTAAAACTGTAAGATAGGCGGCATCCACCGTCTCCGGGTTGGCCTCCACCGTCAATTCCTGCGGCTCAGCGCCGCCGGCCAGCAGCGCCCGCAGCAGCTCTGCCAGCTGCTCCGCTTTTAGCGCGGTAGGCGTGCCGCCGCCGAAGTAGATGCTCTTCACCGCGCTCAAATCCTCGCGCTGCTGCCACTGCGCTATCTCCTGCCTCAGCGCCGCCACATAAGCGGCATGGCAGGACGGCGGCTGCACATAAGAGGTGAAGTCGCAATAATTGCATTTGCTGCGGCAAAAGGGAATATGCACATAAATAGCGGAAACGGCCATGCTTGCTCCTTACAAAACAAAATAAGCAAAAAGCGGTGCAGCCGTAGAAAGCTGCACCGCCGCCTAAAACTCAATCTTTAGCTTCAGTCTTTGACTTCCAGTACCGCCATGAAGGCTTCCTGCGGGATCTCGACATTACCCACCTGCTTCATGCGCTTTTTACCTTCCTTCTGCTTTTCCAGCAGCTTGCGCTTACGGGTGATGTCGCCGCCGTAGCACTTGGCCAGTACGTCTTTACGCATCGCCTTGACGGATTCGCGGGCGATGACGCGGCCGCCCACCGCCGCCTGTACCGGGATCTCGAACATCTGGCGCGGGATAAGGCTACGCAGCTTTTCTACCAGCGCACGGCCGCGGCGATAAGCCACGTCCTTATGCACGATGACAGAGAGGGCGTCCACCACCTGATCGTTGACCAGAATATCCATCTTCACCAGCTCGGAGCTGCGGTAGCCGTCCAGCTCATAGTCCAGCGAGGCATAACCGCGGGTGCGGCTCTTCAGCTGATCGAAAAAGTCGTAAATGATCTCCGACAGCGGCAGATCGTAGACGATCATCACGCGAGTGGGAGTCATGTATTCCATATTGATGAATTCACCGCGGCGCTCGCGGCTCAGCTCCATGATGGCGCCGATATAATCGCTGGGCGACATGATGGTCGCCTTCACATACGGCTCTTCCAGCAGCGCCAGCTTGTTTTCCTGCGGCAGCAGCGAGGGGTTGGATACATAGAGCACCTCGCCGTTGGTGCAGGTGGCGCGATAGTTTACGGAAGGCGCGGTGATCAGCAGCGTCAGGCCGTATTCGCGCTCCAGACGCTCCTTGACGATCTCCATATGCAGCAGGCCAAGGAAGCCGCAGCGGAAGCCGAAGCCCAAAGCCAACGAATTCTCCTGCTCGAACTGCAGCGCGGCATCGTTCAGCTGCAGCTTGTACAGCGCGTCTTTCAGGTCATCGTAGTCGTTGTTTTCCACGGGATAAAGACCGCAGTAGACCATCGGCACCGCCGGGTGATAGCCGGGCAGCGGATACGGCGCCGGGGCAGCCGCATTGGTCACGGTATCGCCGACGCGGGTATCGGTGACATTCTTGATGGCGGCGGCCAGATAGCCTACCTCGCCGGCATTCAGCACCTCTACCGGGTGGGCGGCGGGCGTGAATACGCCTACCTCCGTCACATCCATCACCTTGCCGCTGCTCATCATCTGGATCTGCATACCTTTTCTGATGCTGCCGTCCACTACGCGCAGGTACGGGATAGCGCCGCGGTAGCTGTCGAATTTGCTGTCGAAGATGAGGGCGGAAAGGGGCTTATCGCTGTCGCCCTTGGGCGGCGGGATGCGCTTGACGATCGCTTCCAGAATATCTTCCGTGCCGATGCCCATTTTGGCCGAAGCCATGATGGCATCCGAGGTATCGAGGCCGATGACCTCCTCGATCTGCTCGCAGGTGCCTTCCGGGTCGGCGCCGGGCAGGTCGATCTTGTTGATGACCGGGATCAGCTCCAGGTCATGCTCCAGCGCCAGGTAGACATTAGCCAGAGTCTGCGCCTCGATGCCCTGCGCCGCATCCACCACCAGCAGCGCGCCTTCGCAGGCGGCCAGCGAGCGGGATACCTCGTAGTTGAAGTCGACGTGGCCGGGGGTGTCGATAAGGTTCAGGATGTACTCTTCGCCATCGTGCGCCTTGTATTTCAGGCGGACGGCCTGCAGCTTGATGGTAATGCCGCGCTCCTGCTCCAGGTCCATGGAGTCGAGCAGCTGCTGGCTCATATCGCGCGCGGCCACCGTGCCGGTGTATTCCAGCAGGCGGTCGGCCAGCGTGGATTTACCGTGGTCGATATGGGCGATGATGCAGAAATTGCGAATATGCGACTGATCGGTCATCTATCATCTCTCCTCGTTTTCAACGGGTTCAGTAGCGGTGCTTGCAGCTTCGGCTGCGGCAGCGGCCTGCTTCTGCTTTTCAAAATAGCGGCGCAGGAAGCCGATGCGGCGGAAGCGCTTGCCGAAAATATCCCAGACCAGGCCGGCCTCTTCCATCTTCATCGCGCCGGTGATGACGAAGAAGACGATCACCGCCAGCACCATGGCCGTGCCCAGCTGAATTACCTGATTAAGCTTGGAAGAAAGGTCCAGCGCATTGCCCAGCACCATGGCCGAGCCATAGGCGATAGCGCCCATGGCCACGCAGGCAATCGCGGTCTTGAAGAAGGAAATAATCATATTACGCAGGTCGATATGCTGCAGCTTGCGCCACAGGAACAGCAGCAGCAGGCCGCATTGGATGATACCGGCCAGCGAATAGGCCAGCGCCAGGCCGCGATGCTGCAGCGGGCCCACCAGCAACAGGCTGAAGAGGACATTGGCCACGATGGAGACGATGCCGATGATGACCGGCGTGCGCGTATCCTGCAGAGCATAGAAGCTGCGCGAAAGCACATGGGTGACGCTGTAGCCCACCAGACCGAAGCAGTAGAAGACCAGCGCCTGCGCGGCGGCGGTGGTGGCCTCGGCGGTAAATTCGCCGCCGAACTCAAACATCACGCGGATGATCGGCTCGCTGAGTACGGCCAGGCCGACGGCGGAGGGCATGGTGATATACATAACGGAGCGCACGCCCAGAGACATCGACTTCTTGAACTCATCGATCTGATTGAGCGCCGCCGTGGAAGTAAGCGTGGGGAAAATGGCAATGCCGATAGCGATGGCAAAGATGCCGATGGGCAGCTGCATGAAGCGCTGACCGGTACGCAGCGCGGCGATCATACCGTCGGAAAGCGAGCTGCCGAGGCCCTGCGTGACAAAGCCGTTGATCTGGCTGACCGAGAGGCCGATCAGGATCGGGATCATCAGCGAGATCAGCCGCTGCACACCGGGATGGCGGAAGTTGAAGCTCCAGCTGTAATGGATGCCGATCTTGCGCAGTGCGCGCAGCTGCACGGCGAAGCTGGCCAGCGAACCGGTGACTACGCCGATGGAGAAGCTGGCGACGCCATAGCCGGGGAAGCGGGCTTCGATAGGCCCGGCCAGCAGCGCACCGAGGCCGACGATGAAGAGATTGTAGATCATCGAGCCGACAGCCGGCGCGGTGAAGTGCTGGTAGCTATGCAAAATACCCTGCGTAATGCCGGAAAGCGACATAAACACGGTCTGGAAAAGCATGATGCGCGTCAGCGTGATCACCAGCTTTTTCGCCTCGGCATCAAAGCCGGGCACCAGCAGATCGATCAGCTGCGGCGTGAAGACGAAGCAGATAATGATGCCAAAGCTGAGCAGCAGCATCACCCAGTTCAGCACGATGCTCGCCACCTGCCAGGCCTCATCTTTTTCTTCGCGCGCGATGTAGGAAGAAAAAACGGGGATAAAGGCAGAGCTCAACGCGCCGCCCACTAAAATGCTGTAGAGGAAATCGGGAATGGAAAAAGCGGCATTGTAAGCGTCGGTAATGCGGTTCTGACCAAAGATATTGTACAGCACCACATCGCGGGCATAGCCGAGGATGCGGGAGATGACCATGGTCACCATCAGAAAACCGGCCGCGCGGAATACTTTGCCTTTTTCTACTTTTGCCAATCTGCACACCTCTCTTTCCCTAATATGTTATTATACCATAAAATAAACATTTGCATAGAGAATTTTTTCTGCATCCCCCGCATATAGCTGCAAAAAACACTATTGGTAAAGGAGGCCGCCGATGCTGCGCCGCTCTTACCGCCGCCGCCCACCCCTCATCCGCCCGCTGCTGCTGTGCCTGCTGCTGCTTTCCGCCGCCTGCCTGCTGCGCGGGGCGCTGCTGCCGCAGCTGCTGCCCACCACCTTGCCGGGCTACAGCATCGCCAAAGCCGCCGCCGTCACCGGCCGCCGCCCCGCAGCCGATATCCCCGCCCCGCCGGAGCAAGCCGAGCCGCCCGGGCCGCAGGTCCTGGCCGTCTTTTCCGCACCCGCAGCGCCGGAGCAGGCAGAACCGCCCGCCGAGCCGCTGCCCGCCGCACCCGACCTGACGCAGCCGCTCGTCGGCATCTACTGCACCCACACCAGCGAGGGCTACGCGGAAGCCGAGCGCAGCAGCGAGGGCGCAGGCGCGGTGCTGGAGGCGGCGCTGCAGCTGCGCGAGGAGCTGATAGCCCTTGGCATCCCCGCCGTATGCTGCGAGACGGTGCACGATATCCCCAACTGGAGCGCCTCTTACAGCAATTCACTGGAAAGCCTCCGGCAGATGGCGCAGGACTACCCCAGCATCGAGATATTCATCGATATCCACCGCAACAGCTCCATCGCCGGGGTGAATACGGTGCTCACCGCCGCCACCGCCGCGGATGCCGATATGGCGCGGCTGATGCTGATAGTGGGCAGCGACCAGAGAAGCGCACACCCCAACTGGCGGGAGAATCTGGCGCTGGCCGAAGAGCTGGGCGGGCTGATCGAGGAGCAGCAGGCAGGCCTGCTGCTGGAGGTGCGGGTGCAGAGCGGTCGCTACAATCAGCACTTCGACCCCGGCTGCCTGCTCATCGAGGTCGGCTCTACCGATAACACCACGCAGCAAGCCAAGGCCAGCATGCAGCCGCTGGCCGCCGCCTTGCAGCAGCTGCTCGCCGCACGCGGCATAAGCTAAGGCCGCCGCACATATAAATGCAGCAAAAAAAGAGCAAGAGGTGCATTATGAAGAAGCAGTTGATGACAGTTTTACTGTTAAGTGCGCTGCTGCTGGGCGGCTGCGGCGGCGGAGTGAAAGAGTGGAAGGATGAGCAGCAGAGCAGCGAGCAGCCGCCCACGGTGATAGAGCAGGATATCGGCAGCGCGCAGGATACCGCCGCCGATGCCACGCCGCCCGCCGAACAGCCGAACGCCGAACAGCCGGATGCCGCAGATGAGGCCCAGCCGCAGGAGCAGCAGAATGCCGGTATCAGCGGCCCCCTGACGCAGGTAGTGCTGTACTTTGCCGACAGCGCCGGCAATCTGAGCGCCGAAACGCGGCATATCGTAAAAGTGGAGGGCATCGCCCGCGCCACCATCGGCGAGCTGATACACGGCCCGCAGAGCAAGGAGCTCTCCCCCACCCTGCCCGGCGGCGTGGAGCTGAAGGATATCGATATCAGCAATGGCATCTGCACCGTGGACTTCACCGCCGAGCTGAAGGACCACCTGAACAGCGGCAGCAGCGCCGAAGAGCTGGCGGTGTGGTCGATAGTGGATACGCTGTGCCAGTTTGATACGGTAAGCAGCGTGAAAATACTGGTGGAAGGCCAGGAACTGCAAACGCTGAACGGCAATGTAGATATCTCCGCCACCCTCGCCCCCGCCGATAACCCCCTAAGATAAGCCAAAGCCCTCTCCTAAGAGAGGGCTTTAAGTTTTGCGCAACAAAGCCAAAACGGCTGTTTATCGAAAAATCCCTGCCCACCTCTTCCGAGGCAAATAGCCCCGTAGACAAGGCCGCAGGGGCGCAGCTGTACCGGGTCGTACCGCAAGCCCCGAGAACGCCGTATACGGGGCTATTTGGCCGGAACCAGCTTAGAAGCACAAAAAAATGCCCCACCTTCGTGGGGCATTTTTGTTGCACTTACATCATGGGCATATTGCCGGCCGATGCACTCTGAATGGCCGGTTCAGTCTTGGGATTTTCGGCGACCAGAGTTTCGGTGGTGAGGATCATGGCAGCTACGGAAGCGGTATGCTGCAGAGCGGAACGGGTGACCTTGGCCGGAT
>JAFXLH010000110.1 GCA_017531315.1 Bacillota bacterium | reverse complement strand
GGCGTTGCCGTAATGTAAGAAATGACGAAATTGCCTAACGGCAATTATATGGGCGGGGGCTTGCTCCCGCCGTTTGTATCGCTGAGTGCAATTTTCAGGCGAATTTGGCGGTTTTCTGCTCGATGGTGAGCAGCTTGTCGTCGGCCTGATACCACAGCTTCATGTAGCAGGCGAGCTTCACCGCGCCCTCGCGGATGGCGATATGCTGGCATTCTTTGGCGATATCCAGCAGCTGATCCAGGTCATCGCCCTCGATCACGGTCTCGAACGGGGTGACTACATAATGCAGCCCGGTGCTCTGGATATAGGCGATGACGGCATCAACGATGCGCAGCATTTCGGTTTCGGTAGGGGCGGTAGGTAACGACTGGATAGCAATACTGGCTTTCATAGAATGCTCCTTTCTGTACGCGGCGGAGGATGTAGGTAACCTCTAAAACATAACAAAAAACTCCCCCGGATATTCCGGCGGAGGTGCATCTGGCGCTGTGGCTGCCTATAGATATGGCAGGTGCGCCGCTTATACTCCCTACGCTGGCATTATCCAGATCAGGTTCATGGGTCTCGGAACTATCCGACTCTCAGCCCGTCCAGCCGGGCTCCCCGTTTGTTATATTGCTCGTTTTCACTATAAACCGAAAGCACGGTTTTTGTCAAGAGTGTATTTATTGGGCAGCTTGTGCCGCTGCTTGTGCCATCGTTTAGCAGGCAAAATGCGGTGTTGTTTGGCTACGTGCTTGACAAGGTGTGGGGAATCCGTTATAATAATCAGTAATTTCATCCTCATCCTAAAGGCATTGATGGAGAGGGCCGGATAACTTAAGTATCAGAGAGCCTGCGGCTGGTGAAAGCAGGTTACGGCGTTATCCAATGGCTTGTCACTCCGGAGCCGGAGCGCAGAAAGCGTGCAAACGCAAGTAGAGCCTCCCGTGAAGCCGCGTCAGAGCAAAAGGGCTTGTTGGAGCCTGAAAGTGGCATCGGTTTTCGGTGCAACCAGGGTGGTACCGCGGTTTGATTTTTCATGCCGTCCCCGGATCATGGGGACGGTTTTTCTTTTCCCCTTATTTAGGATGATGGGATAAGAATTTGCAGGAGGTAGCCTTATGCAGAAGACCAATGGGCTGGAATTCAAGATCTTGGAAATTGCCAGCCGTATCCGCGAATTGCGCCACATTGAAAATTACAGCGAAGAGTACATGGCCAAGCGCCTCGGCATCAGCGTGGATGAGTACATCACCTACGAATCCGGCGAAAAAGACCTCGACTTCGCCTTCCTCTACACCTGCGCTCAGGTCCTCAGCGTCGACGTGACGGAGCTGATCGAGGGTGCTGCGCCGCGCCTCAGCTCTTACACCCTGACCCGCCGCGGCGAAGGTCAGCGCGTGGAGCAGGCCCACGGCATGACCTACTACAACCTCGCCTACAAGTTCAAAGGCCGTATCGCAGAACCCCTCTACGTTATCAGCCAGTTCGATGCGGAAGCCCAGCTGAATCCCATCGAGGTGACCACGCACGAAGGTCAGGAATGCGATATCGTGATCAAGGGCCACCTGAAGGTGCAGATCGGCGAGCATACCGAGATCCTCGGCCCCGGCGACGCCATCTACTACGACTCTTCCACGCCGCACGGCCTGCTCGCCACCAATGGCGAAGATTGCGAATTCTACGCCATCGTACTTACGCCGGATGAAGAGCTGCAGCCGCGTCCGCAGGCCGCCCCGGCCATCACCGCCACCCGCGAAGCCGGCCAGCGCCGCATCTGGGAGCGCTTCATCGATACGCGCGAAGATGGCAACGGCGTGCTGCGCTCCATCGAGTTCAAGGGCGAGAACAGCTTCAACTTCGCCTACGATGTGGTGGATGCGCTGGCCGACGCTCAGCCGGATAAGCTGGCGATGCTGCACGTGGATATCAACAAGCAGGAACGCCGCATCACCTTCGGCGAGATGAAGAAGATGAGCGGCCGCGCTGCCAACTATTTCCGCGCGCTGGGCATCGGCAAGGGCGATAAGGTGATGCTGGTGCTGCGCCGCAACTGGCAGTTCTGGCCCATCCTGCTCGCTCTGCAGAAGATCGGCGCGGTGGCTATCCCCGCCGTCGACCAGCTGCTGGAAAAAGACTATCTCTACCGCTTCGAGACCGCCCATGTCTCCACGATCATCTGCACCACCGACGGCAGCGGCCTGGCACAGAGCGCCAGCGCCATCGAGCAGTATGGGCAGATCAAGAATAAGATCGTGGTCGGCGGCACTGCCGAGGGCTGGCACAGCTTCGACGATGAATACGGCATGTATAGCAGCCGCTACCCGCGCACCGAAGATGCCTGCTGCGGCGATGACCCGATGATGATGATCTTCACCAGCGGCTCTACCGGCTACCCGAAGCTGGCTACCCACTGCCACAAGTATCCGTTGGGCCACTTCGTCACCGCCCGCTACTGGCATTGCGTAGACCCGAACGGCCTGCACTTCACCATTTCCGATACCGGCTGGGCCAAGGCGATGTGGGGCAAGATCTTTGGCCAGTGGCTGTGTGAAGCACCCATTTTCGTCTACGATTTCGACCGCTTCCACGCCGATGATATCATGCCGATGTTTGCCAAATACGGCATTACCACCTTCTGCGCGCCGCCCACCATGTACCG
>JAFXLH010000109.1 GCA_017531315.1 Bacillota bacterium | reverse complement strand
TCAAGCGGGGCGGCGACCGGCAGGAGCTTCATGAAGTCATCCGCCGCTGCTCTCACGCCGCCACTGCAAAAATGAAGGAGGGCGAAGCCTGCGACCTGCTGCACCGCCTGGCAGCCGAGCCCGCGTTTGGTATGACCGAAGAAGAACTCCGTGCCGTGCTGCGTCCGGAAGACTACATCGGCCGTTGCCCGGAACAGGTGGATGCGTTTCTGGCGAAAGTGCGCCCGCTGCTTGCAGGAGTTTCCGTGGCATCCGCTGATATAGAACTGTGAGGAGGCTCCCATGGAGAAAGTGTTGATCCTTGATTTCGGCGGACAGTATAATCAGCTGATCGCCCGGCGGGTACGTGAGTGCCATGTCTACTGCGAGGTGCATCCCTATTCCATGCCCGTGGCAGCTATCCGCGCGTTTTCACCCATCGGCATCATCTTCACCGGCGGCCCCGGCAGTGCTTACCAAGCTGGCTCGCCGCAGGTAGATCCTGCTGTTTTTGAGCTGGGCATACCCGTGCTGGGCATCTGCTACGGCTGCCAGCTCATCGCTCATGATCTTGGCGGTCAGGTGGTTCCTGCACAGGATGATTCCGCCCGCGAGTATGGCAAAACCGAGACTTGGTACGATGTGTCCTGTCCTATCTTCAAGGGATTGCCGGAAAAAGGAATTTCCTGGATGAGCCATAGCGATTATATGGCAAAAGTCCCGCTCGGATTTCAGCTGACAGCCCATTCCTGCGCCTGTCCCAATGTGGCCATCGCCGATGATACCCGCCGTTTCTACGGCGTTCAGTTTCATCCGGAGGTCAATCACACCGAGCATGGCGCGCAGATCATACGCAATTTTCTCTTCGAAGTCTGCAATGCCCGCGGCGACTGGACTATGGCGGATTACAAGAATACGGCCATCCGCCGGATCCGCGCAAAAGTCGGAAGCGGAAAGGTGCTGTTGGCACTCAGCGGCGGGGTAGACAGCTCCGTTTGTGCGGCTTTGCTGGCCGAGGCCATCGGCAGTCAGCTTACCTGTGTTTTTGTCGACCACGGTTTGCTGCGTTTGAATGAAGGGGCCGAGGTGGAGCAGGCCTTTTCCAAATGGAAGATGAACTTTATCCACGTAAATGCCGAGAGCCGATTCCTTTTGCGACTGGCAGGCGAGGCTGAGCCGGAGCGCAAACGCAAGATTATCGGCGAGGAATTCATCCGCGTCTTTGAGGAAGAAGCCGGAAAGATCGGCGCCATGGACTATCTTGCTCAGGGCACGATATATCCTGATATCATCGAGTCCGGCGCAGGAACGGCAGCCGTCATCAAAAGCCATCACAATGTCGGCGGCCTGCCAGACTATGTAGACTTCAAAGAGATCATTGAGCCGCTGAATATGCTGTTCAAAGACGAGGTGCGGTAGCTGGGCCGTGAACTTGGTTTGCCGGAATATCTGATCAGCCGCCAGCCTTTCCCCGGCCCGGGGCTTGCCATCCGTATCATCGGAGATATCACGAAAGAGAAAGCCGATATCCTGCGGCAGGCAGATTTCATTTTTCGGGAAGAAATCGCCAGGGCAGAACAGGATAAGTGCCTTAGTCAATACTTTGCTGTGCTGACCAATACCCGCAGCGTCGGCGTTATGGGCGACGGCAGAACCTATGATTACACGTTGGCGCTCCGTGCCGTTACCACCGATGATTTCATGACCGCAGACTGGGCGCGTATTCCCTATGAGGTGCTGGACCGCATCTCTGTTCGCATCGTCAATGAGGTGCGGGGCATTAATCGCATTGTGTACGATATTACGAGCAAACCTCCGGCCACGGTGGAGTGGGAATAGTTTCCCGAATATCACACTGCTTCAGTTCGGAAAATATATATCTTAAATGCAAAAAATCTGCAAGCTACCACACTGTGATAACTTGCAGATTTTCTTATGCGGATTTGCTTATCTTACTTATCGGCGGGCGTCCATTTCCATTCACGTACTTCCGGCAGGTCGATGCCGTTATCGTGAATGTACTGCTTATGCTGCACCAGCTTGTCGCGCATCTGCTGCATCAGATAAGCGCCGCGGTTACCCAGCTGCGGCAGCTGCTTTAAGGCATCGATGACCAGATGGAAGCGGTCCAGCGAGTTCTGCACGCGCATATCAAACGGCGTGGTGATGGTGCCTTCTTCCACATAGCCGCGTACCTGAGCCGGCTTGTTGCGGCGGAAGTAGGTCAGCTCGTGGATCAGCGTCGGGTAGCCGTGGAAAGCGAATACATACGGTTTGTTGGGGGTGAAGATGGCTTCGAAGTCTTCTTCATCCAGACCGTGCGGATGCATTTCTTTCGGCTGCAGACGCATCAGGTCTACCACATTGACCACGCGGATCTTCAGTTCGGGGAAGGCTTCGCGCAGGATGGTGACGGCGGCCAGCGTTTCCGTGGTGGGGGTATCGCCGCAGCAGGCCATCACGATATCCGGCTCGCAGCCGGCATCCGTACCGGCCCACTGCCAAATGCCGATGCCCTGCTGGCAATGGATGACGGCCTGTTCCATGGTCAGCCACTGCGGACGCGGATGCTTGGAGGCTACCATGACGTTCACATAGTCATGGCTGGCGATGCAATGCTGGAAGGTGGCCAGCAGGCAGTTGGCATCCGGCGGCAGATAGAGGCGGATCACGTCGGCCTTCTTGTTGGCCACGTGGTCGAGGAAGCCGGGATCCTGATGCGTAAAGCCGTTATGGTCCTGCTGCCAGCAGTGGGAAGAGAGGATATAGTTGAGCGAAGCGATGCTCTGGCGCCACGGCAGCTGCGAGCAGACCTTCAGCCACTTGGCATGCTGGCTGAACATCGAGTCGACGATGCGGATGAAGGCCTCGTAGCTGGTGAAGACGCCGTGACGGCCGGTCAGCAGATAGCCTTCCAGCCAGCCCTGGCACATATGCTCGGAGAGCATGCCGTCCATGACGCGGCCGGCATGAGCCTGGAATTCGTCGCTTTCGTAGATATCGGCGGTGAACTGACGGTCGGTCACTTCGAAGACCGGGGTCAGGCGGTTGGACTTGGTTTCATCCGGGCCAAAGAGGCGGAAAATATGCGGGTTCAGCTTGATCACATCACGCATATAGTGACCCAGCACGCCCATATCCTGTGCGTCTACCGAGCCGGGTACGGGGATATCCACGCCATATTCGCGGAAGTCCGGCAGCTTCAGCTCCTGCAGCAGCAGGCCGCCATTGGCATGCGGATTGGCGCCCATGCGGCGTTTGCCTTCCAGTGCCAGCTCTTCGATCTCCGGCATCAGGCGGCCGGTGACGTCGAACAGCTCTTCCGGCTTGTAGCTCTTCAGCCAGTCTTCCAGCAGCTTCAGGTTTTCTGCCTTGTCTACGCTGATGGCGATCGGTACCTGATGCGCGCGGAAGGTGCCTTCGACGGTGCTGCCTTCCACTTCCTTGGGGCCGGTCCAGCCCTTGGGGGTGTTGAGCACGATCATCGGCCAGCGCGGGCGGGAGTCATCGCCGGTGGTGCGGGCATGATGCTGATACTGCTGGATCTTGCCGATGGCTTCATCCAGCGCGGCGGCCATCTTCTGATGCATCGGCATCGGGTCGTCGCCTTCGACGAAGATCGGTTCCCAGCCGCAGCCGAGGAAGAAGTAGGTGAGCTCTTCTTTGGGGATGCGGGCAAAAATGGTGGGGTTGGCGATCTTGTAGCCATTTAAGTGCAGGATCGGCAGCACCGCGCCGTCATGGATGGGGTTCAAGAATTTGTTGCCGTGCCAGGCGGTGGCCAGCGGGCCGGTCTCGGCTTCACCGTCGCCCACCACGCAGGCTGCGATCAGCTCCGGATTATCCAGCACCGCGCCAAAAGCATGGCTTAAGGAGTAGCCCAGCTCGCCGCCTTCATTGATGGAGCCGGGGGTTTCCGGCGCTACATGGCTGGATACGCCGCCGGGGAAGGAGAACTGCTTGCACAGCTTCTGCATGCCTTCTTCATCGCGGCTGATATTGGGATATACTTCCGTATAAGAGCCGTCCAGGTAGCAGTTGGCGACCATGCCGTTGCCGCCGTGGCCGGGGCCGGAAATATAGATCATATCCAGATCTTTTTCCTTGATGATGCGGTTTAAGTGGGCATAGACGAAGTTCTGTCCGGGTACGGTGCCCCAGTGGCCTACCAGGGTCTTCTTCACATGCTCCAGCTTCAGCGGCTCGCGCAGCAGCGGGTTTTCCAGCAGATACATCTGCGCGGCAGAGAGATAGTTGGCGGCGCGCCACCAGGCATCCACTTTGTGGAGCATCTCCGGGGAAAGGGGTAATGCGGTGTTTTCGGTCATAGCAAGCTCCTTTCTATAGTTGCGACATAACAGGAAAACTATGGGAAATACTATTGTTCATCGTTAATAATATGGACATTGAGGTGATTGTAGCTCATGGAAAGTCCGTTGCGGGTCAGCGAATGCATCACATCTTCCTGCAGGCGGAAGTATGCCGGCCAGTAGTCCTCGGTCAGCACCCAGGCGCGCAGCGTGTATACGATATTGCTTTCGCCGTAGTTGATCACGTTGGCAAAGGGGGCGGGGTCGGCCAGCACTTCCGGCACGCCTCTGGCAGCTTCCAGCAGCGCTTCTTTGACCTTGTCGATGGGGTCATCGTAGGAGATGGTGAAGGTGAGGTCGACGCGGCGGGTGGCCATGCCGGTATTATTGGCGATCTCGCCGCCGAATACCTGGCTGTTGGGGCAGTGGATAAGGCGGTTATCATTGGTGAGGATGGTGGTATGCATCAGCTTCATCGCCACTACGCGGCCTTCGATGCTGCCGGTAACAATATAATCGCCGATCTCATAGGGGCGGTTGATGATGAGGAGAATACCGCTTGCCACCTGCGCCAGCGAATCCTTCAAAGCCAAAGCGATGGCTGCCGATGCGGCGGTGAAGGCTGCCAGCAGGGAAGAGATGGGGATATTCATCTGATCGAGCAAAATGATCACGGCAATGAAGTACAGCAGTACCTTGATGCCGCCCATGATGAAGCTCTGCAGCCGCTCATCCAGCCCGACTTTCTTCAGCGTTTTGCCGGCTACATTGAGAATGATCCTGATCGATATCAGCGCTACGCCCAGCAGCAATACGGCGGAGATCAGCGTCCAAAGAGATATCTTGCTGCCGCCGATGGCAGAAAGATCGATCTGCAGACCGGCCAAAGTTTCTATCACTTCCATTGGGTAAGATCCTTTCACTATTATGTGCCAAAAGCAAAATCAATTAAACTTCTGCTCTCTGCCTATATCATAACATAGTTTGACAAATCTCACAATATTTTCCAAACTGAACTATATCTGACTTGTTTTTTGCTGCCAAATGGATTAGTATAGAAAGCACGTAAAATGCTGAACGGAGAACAGATATGAAGCTGCTTATTCTTAACGGCCCCAATCTCAATTTGCTGGGCAAGCGTGAGCCGCAGATCTACGGCCACGAAACTTATGACGATCTGGTGGATTACTGCGGACTCTGCGGTATGGAATTTGGCGTAGAGCTGGAAGTGCTGCAGAGCAATCACGAGGGTATACTTATCGACCTGCTGCAGGATGCGGAAGAGGAAGGCTTTGCCGGAGTGGTGCTGAATGCCGCCGGCTACACCCATACCAGCATTGCCCTGATGGATACCATCAAGGCCATCTCCATCCCGGTGGTGGAGGTTCACCTGAGCAATATCATGGAGCGCGAAGAATTCCGCCATACCTCCTATATCGGCAAGGCCTGTGTAGCCAGCTTCATGGGCGAAGGCTTCGCCGGATATCGCCGCGCCATCGAGTTTTTGGTCGGCGACCGCCGCCCGGAAAGCAGCCTGAATTGAATTTTTGCCAAAAAGAGGCACATTTTGTGCCTCTTTTTTTATGCGCTTAAATATGCGGCAGGCCATATTTGGTATGCTTTTGGCAGTGCTTTGCCTCTGATGAGAGTTTAGACGCAAATGCACCACAAGATGTGGCAAATAGCGTGTTTGGAACGCAAAACCCCAGCTAAACACCGCTATATCTGCTACTTGACAGCGGTTTTTCTTCAGTATATGATTAGCTGGAAGTCGCGTTTGTCCGCTGCGGCCCTGTCGCATTTATATAGTAGGTTTTACCCAAAGGTAAGTTGGTATTTGCTGGCTGTAAGGAGGTAAAAAATGAACAAACAAATGCAAAAATTCGTTACTGTTTCTCCCCGCATCGGCGCCGCCATTGCCTGCGGCCGTCCGGTAGTAGCGCTGGAGACGACGCTGCTCACCCACGGCCTGCCCTATCCGCAGAATCTTTCCACCGCGCAGGCGGTAGAAAAGCTGGTGCGCGAAGAGGGCGCAGAACCGGCGCATATCGCTCTGCTGAACGGCAAGATCGTGGTCGGCCTCAGCGAAGAAGAGCTGGCCTACATCTCCCACGGCGGCCCGGCCATCCCCACCGCCGGCTGCAGCGAACTGCCGCAGCTGCTCGCCGGCGGTAAAGACGCCTCGCTGGCTGCCGACGCGGTGCTGCATCTTGCCGCGGCCTGCGGCATCGATGTAGTCGCCACCGCCGGCATCGACGGTATGCTGCGCGGCACGGCCGGCAGCCTGCAGCCCTCCGCCGATCTGCGCGAGCTGGCCAAAGCGCCGCTGCTGCTGGTCTGCTCCGGCTTCCGCTCCATCCTCGATGTTGAGGCGGGGCGCGATCAGCTGGCAGCCGCCGGGGTGCAGCTGCTGGGCTACGGCTGCGCCACGCTGCCCGGCTACTACTGCCGCAGCGGCAAGGCGGCGGTGGATGTGCAGGCAGATACGCCGCAGCAGGCGGCAGAGCTGCGCTTTCATCAGCAGGCCCTGGGCCTGGGCGCGACCATGCTGGCCAACCCCGCGCCGCTGTCTTCCGCTATGGAAGAAGCGCAGCTGGAAAGCGCGGTGCGTCAGGCTTTGGCAGCGGCGCAGCGTCAGGGCATCAGCGGCAAAGCGGTCACGCCCTTCCTGCTGGAATGGATCCGCTCCTTCACCGGCGGCCGCAGCCTGCAGCTGAGCATCGAGCTGCTCTACAATAATGCCAAGCTGGCAGCGCAAGTAGCCGCAGCGTTGGCAGAGATGCAAACTAAGCTGCTGACCGAATAACAAAAAAGCTCCCTCGGCTGAGGGAGCTTTTCTTTTTGCCATATAGCTTACAGGTAGTAGAGCAGATCGCCGTAGGTGGGCATCGGCCAGTATTCGCGGCCGACCACAGTTTCCAGCTCGTCGGCATCGGCGCGCAGCTGAGCCATCAGCGGTACTACATTGTCGCGCATCTGGCGGGCGGTCTCCAGCGCATCGGCGCCGTTTACTGCATCCAGCGCAGCTTCCAGCGCATCACAGCCCTTCAGCAGCGCATCGCAGAGGCTGCTGGTGCGGGCAGGGATCTTACGCAGCTCGGCAGAAGCGGGGATGCCGGCATCCATAGCGCGTACCAGCGCGGTGGAGCTGTCTTTGAGGAACATCATCGCGGCGGGCACGATGTCGCGGCGCAGCATTTCCAGCATCGTTACGGCTTCAATGCGCTGTACCTTGGTGTAGGTTTCCAGCGAGATCTCCTGACGGGAGCGCAGTTCATTTTCGCTGAAGATGCCGCAGCGGCCGTACAGCTCAATATTCTTTTCGCTGGTGATGGTAGCCAGCGCATCCGGAGTATTGTCCAGATTGAGCAGACCGCGCTCGGCGGCTTCTTCTACCCATTCGGCAGCGTAGTTGTTGCCGTTGAAGATGATGCGCTTATGATGGATGATGGTGCGGCGCAAAATGGTGGCTACTTCCGCATCGAGATCTTCCGCAGCTTCCAGACGGTCGGCAAACTGGCGCAGCGTATCGGCCACGATGGTGTTGAGCACGATATTGGCCTCGGCGATGGAAGAAGAGGAGCCGGGCATACGGAACTCAAACTTGTTGCCGGTGAAGGCGAAGGGAGAAGTGCGGTTGCGGTCGGTGGTATCGCGGCGGAAATTGGGCAGTACATTGATATCGCTGAGCATACGCGGCGCCTTGGTGTAGCGGTAATCGCCGCGCTGTTCGATGGCATTGAGGATAGTGGTCAGCTCATCGCCGAGGAACATCGAAACGATAGCCGGCGGCGCTTCCGCAGCGCCCAGACGGTGGTCATTGCCGGCGCTGGCGATGGAGGAACGGAGCAGATCCTGATGCTCGTCCACCGCCTGGATCATCGCGCACAGCAGCAGCAGGAACAGGCGGTTGGTCTCCGGATGCTTGCCGGGGTCGAGCAGATTGCGGCCGGAAGCGGTGGAAAGCGACCAGTTGTTATGCTTGCCGCTGCCGTTGATGTGGTCGAAGGGCTTTTCGTGCAGCAGGCAGACCAGCCCGTGGCGGTCGGCGATGGTACGCATCAGCTCCATGGTCAGCTGGTTCTGGTCGCAGGCGATGTTCACGGTGGTGAATACCGGCACCAGCTCATGCTGGCAGGGGGCAACTTCATTATGCTCGGTCTTGGCAAAGACGCCCAGCTTCCACAGCTCTTCGTTCAGCTCGTTCATAAAGGCCTGAACACGCGGCTTGATGGCGCCGAAGTAGTGGTCATCCAGCTCCTGACCGCGCGGCGCCGGCGCACCAAAGAGCGAGCGGCCGCAGAAGATCAGGTCTTTGCGCTTCTTGTACATTTCCTTGTCGATGAGGAAGTATTCCTGTTCCGCACCGGCGGTGGCGCGGATCGGCTCTACCTCTTCTCCCAGCAGCTTCAGGATGCGCTGGGTATGCTTGTTCAGCAGCTGCATCGAGCGCAGCAGCGGCGTCTTCTTATCCAGCACCTCGCCGCTGTAGCTGCAAAAGGCGGTGGGGATATACAGCACCGTGCCTTTGACAAAGGCGTAGCTGGTGGGATCCCAGGAGGTATAGCCGCGCGCTTCAAAGGTGGCACGCAGACCGCCGCTGGGGAAGCTGGACGCATCGGATTCGCCCTTGATCAGCTCACGGCCGGAAAAGTCCATGATCATCTGGCCGTTGTTGGTGGGGGAAACGAAGCTGTCATGCTTTTCGGCGGTGATGCCGGTCAGCGGCTGGAACCAGTGGGTATAGTGGGTGGCGCCGCGGGAGATGGCCCAGTCCTTCATCGCGGTAGCCACGGCGCTGGCCAGCGTGCGGTCTAAGTCGCGCCCGGCGGCTATGGTCTCATGCAGCGAGCCGTAAGTCTCTTTGGGCAGGCGGTTGCGCATCACTTCATCATTAAATACGTTTATGGCGAAAATGTCTTTGATATCCGTCATATCTTCCTCCATAAATATAAGCTGGTAAAAAATTACCTATTATTATAATCCCTGCTACAGGATAGGTCAAGCAGCAAGTTGAATTATTGCGCCAATAATGTTAGAATAAAGAATAATCGGGGAGAAAGTGGGTGCTTTGGTGCTGAACAGCGTTATCATCGATAGCCCGGTGGGTCGGCTGGGCCTGGCGGAAAAAGATGGCCTGCTGTGCGAGGTCTGCTTCGATCCCCAGTGGCTGCCGCAGGGCGTGCTGAGCCCGCTGCTGCAGGATGCGATACGCCAGCTGGATGAATACTTCGCCGGTGCGCGCCGCGACTTCGACCTGCCGCTGCAGCTGCATGGCAGCGAGTTTCAGCAGCGCATCTGGCAGCAGCTGCGGCGTATCCCCTACGGGCAGGTGAGCAGCTATGGCGAGGTAGCGCTGGATGCCGGCTATCTGCGGGCAGCCCGCGCCGTGGGCAATGCCTGCAACCGCAATCATCTGGCCATAGTAGTGCCCTGTCACCGCGTGGTAGCTGCCAATTCTCTGGGCGGCTTCGGCCATCGCATGGATATCAAGCTGCATCTGCTGCGGCTGGAAGGGTATCTGAAATAGGAGGAACTTATGCTGATCAATGAATTTGGCAATATCACCGTCATCGGTGTGGGTGTGCTGGGATTCTTTATGCTGTTTGCTCTGCAGCTGATGTGCTGCTTCAGCTTCCGCAGCATCGCGCTGCGCCTGGTGCCCGTATATATGGTGGCGCTGTCCTTAGGCCTCGCCTTCGTCACCTATATCGGCCTGATGGGCACTTCTTCTGCCGGTGCCATCTCGGCAAATGGCATCGTCGGCGCGCTGATCGCCTTCGTTGCCGCTATCTCCGCCCTCGGCATCGTCGCCGGCTGGCTGGTCTGGCTGCTGGTACGCAAAAAGTAGCAAATCATTCTGCGACAGGAGGTAGCTCACGATGAAGGACAATACTTTCAGCTGGTTTTTGGCTGCGGTATACTTTGTGATCCTTTTCATCGTGCTCAAATTCGCCTTCAGTAAGATAAAAAAGCAAAACCCCCGCAATGCGGGGGTTTTTATTTGGCGTGGTTACTTTTTCAGTTCTGCCATCAGCAGCTCGCGGATGACCGCCGGGTTGCCCTGGCCCTTGCTTTCGCGCATCGCTGCGCCCAGCAGGAAGCCGAAGGCCTTTTCCTTGCCGCCGCGGAATTCTTCCACCGGCTTGGGGTTATTGGCGATAACGCTCTGTACGATGCCAAGCAGCGCGGAAGAGTCGGAGATCTGGGCAAAGCCCTTGGCCTTGATGATGTCGGCCGGCTTGCCGCCGTTCACAAACATCTCTTCCAATACCGCCTTGGCGCTGTTGTTGTTGATCTCGCCCTTCTTCAGCACGGTCAGCAGCTCGCTGAGATCGGCGGCGGGGAAGGGGATAGGCGCATCTTCATCCAGCTGACCCATCAGGCGGGAGAAGTCGCCCAGCAGCCAGTTGGCAATGGTCTTGGCGTCGCCGAATTCGGCCATCATCTCATCGAAGAAGCGGGCCAGGCGGGTGGACGCGATGATCTGGTCGGTTTCCTTTTCGCTGAGGCCGAGCGCAGCCAGACGAGCCTTGCGGGCGGTGGGCAGCTCCGGCACTTTGGCGCGGATCTCGTCCATCCAGGCCTGATCGATAACGATCGGCGGCAGGTCGGGCTCGGGGAAGTAGCGGTAATCGTGAGAATCTTCCTTGCTGCGCATGGAAACGGTCTCGCCGGTGGCATCGTTCCACAGGCGGGTCTCCTGCACGATTGTCTCACCGTAATCCAGCATATCGGCCTGACGCATTTCTTCGTACTGAATGGCGCGGAAGACGGCGCGGAAGGAGTTCAGGTTCTTGATCTCGACCTTGGTGCCCAGCTGATCGCTGTCCCACGGCTTCAGGGAGATATTGACGTCGCAGCGCAGCGAGCCCTGCTCCATGCGTACGTCGGATACATCGGCATAGGCGAGGGTCAGGCGCAGCAGCTCGCCGAAAGCGCGGGCTTCGGCGGCGGAGCTGATATCCGGCTCGGTAACGATCTCGATCAGCGGCACGGCGGCGCGGTTGTAGTCGGGCATGGAATAGTTGGAAGTAGCCAGCGAATCGCCGCTGTGTACCAGCTTACCGGCGTCTTCTTCCATATGGATGCGGTTGATGCGTACCTTCTTTTCACCGCCGTCATCGGCCGGGATGGTCAGGTAGCCGTTCTTGCAGATGGGCAGCGGGAACTGCGTGGTCTGGAAGTCCTTCGGCAGATCGGGGTAGAAGTAGTTCTTGCGGTCGAACTTGCTGTAGGGCGCTACTTCGCAGTTCAGCGCCATGCCGGCGGTGGCGGCCAGCTCTACGGCGTGGCGGTTCAGCACCGGCAGTACGCCGGGCAGGCCGAGGCAGACCGGGCAGACATTGCTGTTGGGGGTGGCGGCCACGGTGTAGGGGCAGGAGCAGAAGATCTTGGTGGCGGTCTTCAGCTCGGCATGGAATTCCAGGCCGATCACAGTCTGATATCTTTTAGCCATTTCAGCAGCCTCCCTTCAGTTCCGGCAGCATACGTTCGGTTTCGATGGCGGCGCCGGCGCGGAACAGTTCTTCTTCGCCAAACGGCTTGCCGATCAGCTGTACGCCGCAGGGCAGACCGGAAAGCAGCTGCTGCGGTACGACCAGGCCGGGCAGACCGGAGATGTTGACGGGTACGGTGCAGACGTCGCCCATGTACATGGCCAGCGGATCATCGGTCTTTTCGCCGATGCCGTAGGCGGTGGTGGGGGCAACGGGGGTGAGCAGGCAGTCGATGCCGGAAGCGAAGACTTTGTCGAAGTCTTCCTTGATCAGCGTGCGTACCTGCAGGGTCTTGTTGTAGTAGGCATCATAGTAGCCGGAAGAAAGCACATAAGTGCCGATCATGATGCGGCGCTTTACTTCATCGCCAAAGCCTTCGGTGCGGGTGGCAGCCATGGTGGCGCTGACATTTTCCTTGGTCACACGCAGGCCGTAGCGCATACCGTCATAGCGGGAAAGGTTGGAGCTGGCTTCGGCAGAAGCGAGGATGTAGTAGGCGGGCAGCGCATATTGGGTATGCGGCAGGCTTACTTCCACGATCTCGGCGCCGGCAGCGGCGAGTTTAGCGGCAGCGGCCTTCACCACGTCGATGATCTCGGGCGCGATGCCTTCGGAGAAGTATTCTTTCGGCAGGCCGATCTTCATACCGGCCACGCCCTTATCACAGGCGTCCACATATTTGCCTACCGGATGCGGGGCAGAGGTGGAGTCCATCTTATCCTTGCCGGAGACAACTTCCAGCAGGCAGGCGGCGTCGCGGCAATTCTTGGCGAAGATACCGGCCTGATCGAGAGAAGAAGCGTAGGGGATGATGCCGTAGCGGGAGATGCGGCCGTAGGTGGGCTTGATGCCGACTACGCCGCAGAAGTGGGCAGGCTGACGGATGCTGCCGCCGGTATCGGTGCCGAGCGCCGCCGGGGCCATGTCGGCCGCCACAGCCGCCGCAGAACCGCCGGAGCTGCCGCCCGGTACCTTGGTCAGGTCGAAGGGGTTGCGGGTGATGCCAAAGTAGGAGCTCTCGGTGGTGGAGCCCATGGCAAATTCGTCCATATTGACCTTGCCCAGCAGGATCATACCGGCATCGGCCATCTTCTTCCAGCAGGTGGAATCATACGGCGGGATGAAGTTTTCCAGGATGTGAGAGGCGCAGGTGGTCTTGACGCCCTTGGTGCAGAAGATGTCTTTTACCGCTACCGGTACGCCATCCAGAGCGGAAAGCGGAGC
>JAFXLH010000108.1 GCA_017531315.1 Bacillota bacterium | reverse complement strand
CTGAGCATGGAGCCGGTGGTCTGCGCCCCCGATGATCCGTCCTGCCTCACGCCGGAAGATCTGGAGCTGGTCAAGCAGCAGTACGAAGTGCTGGCCTTAGATATGCTGCGCCGCAAAAAAGAAGGCAAGCCCATCACTTTCTACCACTATATGCTCGACCTGACTGAAGGCCCCTGCATCTACAAGCGCATCTCCGGCTGCGGCAGCGGCACCGAATATATGGCTGTCACCCCGTGGGGCGACCTCTATCCCTGCCACCAGTTCGTGGGCGAAGAAGAGTACAAGCTGGGCGATGTATGGAACGGCGTGACCAATGAAGCGCTGCGCGAAGACTTCCGCTCCTGCAATGCCTATGCCCGCCCCGAATGTGCCGATTGCTGGGCCAAGCTCTACTGCTCCGGCGGCTGCGCGGCCAATGCCTACCATGCCACCGGCAGCATCCGTGGCGTCTATCAGCCCGGCTGCGAGCTGTTCCGCAAGCGCATCGAATGCGCCATTATGATGAAAGTTGCCGAAGAAGACCTCCAAGAGGATTGATAGCATGAAAACGCCTATCGTCGATTTTCTGCAGGAGTATGCCGCAGCGAGCCGCACCCGACTGCATATGCCCGGGCATAAGGGCAGGGGAGTGCTGGGCTGCGAAGAGCTGGATATCACCGAAGTGAAGGGCGCAGATGCGCTGTACGAGGCCGACGGCATCATCGCCGAAAGTGAAGCCAATGCCACCGCCCTGTTTGGCAGCGCCCGCACCTGCTATTCTGCGGAAGGCTCCAGCCAATGCATCCGCGCCATGCTCTACCTGCTGGAAAAGCATCGCCCCGCCGGCACCGCGCCGCTTATACTGGCCGCGCGCAATGTGCATAAGGCCTTCGTCTATGCCGCCGCGCTGCTCGATCTGGATGTGGAGTGGCTGTGGCCGGAGACGAGCGATTCTCTGTGCAGCTGCCGCATCTCGCCGCAGCAGCTGGAAGCCGCGCTGCAGGCACAGCCCTATCCGCCGCTGGCCGTCTACATCACCAGCCCCGATTATCTGGGCGGGGTGGCGGATATCGCCGCCCTGGCAGAAGTGTGCCATGCTCACGGAACGTATCTCGCGGTGGACAATGCCCACGGCGCTTACCTGCACTTTTTGCCCGAAGCGCAGCATCCGCTCGATCTGGGGGCGGATATCTGCTGCGATTCTGCGCACAAGACGCTGCCGGTGCTGACCGGCGGCGCCTATCTGCACATCAGCCGCCGCGCCGCCCACCTGGCTGCCGATGCCAAACAGGCGCTGGCGCTGTTCGGCTCCACCAGCCCATCGTATCTGATCATGGCCTCGCTGGATAGCTGCAACCGCTATCTGGCAGCGGATTTTCGCCCGGCGCTCATCGGGCTGCTGCCCGTCATCGAGGCCGCCCAAGCCACCCTGCGGCAAGCTGGCTGGCAGGTAGAGAGCAGCGACCCGCTGCGCATCACCGTGCGCGCTCCGCATGGCAGCAGCGGCTTTGCTCTGGCAGAAAAGCTGCGGGAGCAGGGGATAGAGCCGGAATACGCAGACGAAGAGCATCTGGTGCTGATGATATCCACGCAGAATACGCCGCAGGAAGTGCAGCTGGCAGTAGCTGTGCTGGGCGTCAACTCTCAGCCCTATGCCGCCCGCCCGACCCTGCCGCAGGCGCGCGGCGAGCAGCAGCTATCGATACGCGAAGCGCTGTTTGCCCGCTCGGAAGTGGTGGCGGTAGATGAGGCGCTTGGCCGCATCTGCGGTGCACCGGCGGTATCCTGCCCACCCGCCATCCCCATCGCCATCTCCGGCGAAGAGATCGGTGCGGCAGCCATCGCCCTGTTCAAGCACTACGGCATCGAAAGCGTAGAAGTAGTAAAATAATTAAACCCCCTGCTCGGCAGGGGGTTTGTTTTATGCAACCAGGAATTTGTACTTGGCCACGCTGTACAGCGGTACGCCGGGCAGCAGGATCGGTACGGTCTTCACATACTGCTGATACTCGGGGTCTTCGCCATAATTGCGGTTCTGGCGCAGCTCCAGGCGGCGCGCCCCGCTGAACATGACGAAGACGATGCCCGCATAGCCGAGCAGCGCCATGCCGGTCTGACCCCAGCCGCTGATGCCGCCGATGCCGCTGATGATAACGCCGGTCCAGAAGATCAGCTCGCCTAAGTAGTTGGGGCAGCGGACGATGCGGAACAGGCCGGTATCGCACAAGCGCTGGGGATTCTTCTTTTTGGCGCGGCTCTTCTGCCAGTCGGCGGCGGATTCAAAGATGATGCCAAACAGCATGACCGCCGCACCGGCCCAGCAAAAGATATCGCCGCCCTTGCCGTTATGCAGGCGGTAATACACGGGCAGCACCTGCAGCACATAGAGCGCCGCACAGGTGACCCAGATGGCGCATTTCACGCCAAAGCCCATCGTTTTACCGTCTTTGATCTCGGTTTTCATCTTGCTGTTGTAAGAAGAGCTCTTCAGCTCACGCAGCAGCAGAAATCCACCCAGACGGCAGCCGTAAATGGCAAACAGCACGCAGCAGACCATCGTAGCTACACTCTGCTGCGGCCAGAACATGGCCAGGATCAGCAGGCCCAGCCCGGCGATGGAAAAACCGTAACCGAGCGAGATGAAGTAGACATATTTGTAGAAGCCGATCGAGCTGATCAGCATCGCGGCGGCAAAGAGCAGCCAAAAGGTGGCAGGGAATACGGCAGTCATAAGCTCCTCCTTATTCTTCGGTCAGCTGGCTGTATAACAGCTGATAAATATCATGTGTGGTGTTATCAAAGGCGACCAGATAGACCTTGCGTAGCTGCGGCAATTCGCGCAGCATTTCACATACGGCGGCAAAGGCGATCTCTGCCGCTTCTCCGGCCGGGTAGCCATAAGCGCCGGTAGAGATGGCGGGGATGGCTACCGTGTAGTGCCCATGCGCCGCCGCCAGCTGCAGCGATTCCACATAGCAAGAATGCAGCAGCTCCGCTTCACCGTGTCTGCCGTCCACCCAGATGGGACCGACGGTATGGATGACGGCTTCGCAGGGCAGGCGGAAGGCGGGGGAGAGCTTGGCTTTGCCCACCGCACAGCCGCCAAGGCCGCGGCAGTATTGCTGCAGCTCCGGCCCGGCCGCCAGGTGGATAGCGCCATCCACGCCGCTGCCGCCGATAAGGCCGGGGTTGGCGGCATTGACGATGGCATCCACGCCCATGCGGGTGATATCGCCGTGATAGATGGCGATGCGTTCGCAAATATTGCTCATCGGCAGTACTCCTTCACATTGTCGCCTTTTGCGGCATTATTTTGCTTGACTTGTGCCGCAGTTACAGGTAAAATAATAATGTTGCGTGCCGGCATAGCTCAGACGGTAGAGCAGCTGATTCGTAATCAGCAGGTCGGCGGTTCAAGTCCGCCTACCGGCTCCAACATGACCCCTGCAAGTGGCGTTTGCCATGTAGCAGGGGTTTTTTATTTGCGCGGATGCGGATGCAGATCAGCTGTACCCAATCAGAGCAGCTGATTACGAATCAGCGGTTCAGCACTGGAAGCTGGCTTCGCTGATGCAGACCTGTTCGCCGCAGACGATCATCTTGGCCGAGCCGGAAAGCAGCTGCGGGCAGCGCAGCGCCAGCGCGGCATAGCTGCGGATGATGGCGGCAGCCTGCTGCTGCACGGCAGGGGAGAGCGCGGCCAGCTGGGGCAGCTCGGCGGCAATACGCTCGGCTTTGGCGGCAGAAAGGGCGGCCGGAACGCGGAAAGCATCGTTTTCGCCGATATAGGTGATGCCGCCGTACAGCGTATCGAGCGCAAAGCGCAGCGGCACTTCCGCATCGATCTCGGCATAGCGGGTGATGATCACGCCTTCGATGCTGTACAGTTTTTTCAGTTCCATCAGCTGGGCATATACCTTGTTCAGCTGGTTGCGGTCGGTGATCTTATCCACGCGGGCGCCGGCTGCATATTTATCGGCGATATCGGCGCTGGCGGCAAAAATATTTACCGGATAACCGTAAAAATCGGCCACGGCCATCAGCTCGATATTATCGGTGGAAAACGCGTTGTCGATGACCGGGATACCGGCATTTTCCAATAGATCCAGCGATTCCTTATCCGGCATCTGCTGATTGCGGCAGAAGATGGTGATGGGACGGCGGTCGGCGTCGGCAACGGCGGGCTTGATGGCGGGCGCGGCGGCAAAGGCCAGCGCTTCCGCTGCATTATCCACTACCGTGATGGCGGTATCGGCAAGGCTTTCTTTCAGCATATCGCGGTCAAAGTCGCATTCGGCGGCCGGGCACAGCGCCAGCGGCTTCTTGGCGGCGCAGCGCAGCAGCTGATTGAGGAAATCATTGCCGCAGCCGCGACCGTTCAGTTCCACGATGATGCTGCGGCAGCGCTGATCGGCTTCCGCTTCCTGCAGGAAGTCGCTGATGCCGAGATTGCCGTAGTTACTGCTGCATACAGCCTGCAGCAGGGGCTGGTGAGAGCTGAATTCCGCAGCAAAGGCGGCATCCTGACAAATCAGCATCACGCTGCTGGCGGCATCGGTGGCATAGTCGCAGCCCACGCGGAATGCGGCATTGGCCAGCCCGCCCACGCCGGGGCCCAGCAGCTGCAGATCGTAGTGTCGGGTCAGGCTCATCAGTTCCGCCCATTCGGCATCGCTGAACGGCTCATCGCAGAAAAGCAGCGCATTTTTGGTATATTTCTGTCCGGCATCGATGATGGCGTCGCGCAGGGCAGCCTTGGGCAGGCAGAACAGCGTCAGGCCGTTGCGGTCGCCAAATTCGCGGCAGGAAGTATGCGCCGGGAAATCGGCCAGCGCCTTGGCTTCCGGATGGATGATATGGCAGGCGGAAAAGCCGTCCGCGCGCAGCTGTTCGGCCAGCGGTGCGGCGGTGGCCGCAGTGGCGTCGGTATAGTAGATCGTCACAACGGACGGAGTAAGCATTTTGGTAACGGCCATGAGGTTGCTCCTTTGGTTTTTCTTAATATTATATTGCTTTTGGCGGCCAAAGTAAAGCTGTTGCAAGCACCGCATTGCCATGATAAGATAGAACAAAAGCAGCAAAAGGAGCATCCGTATGAAACAGGACGATATTTTTGACAGTCTGCTGCAAACGCCGGTGCATATTATCGATATTTTGCCGCAGCAGGTACCCAAAGGTTTTGGCGGGCAGTATTTTGACATCGAAGAGTATTTGCTGCAGGATGCCCAGCGTCTGCCGCTGTTTCGCCGCTTTGCCGCGCTGGTGCTGAAGCTGAATTGCTACTATGATCTGGAAGTGCGCCTGGGCGACAGCTGGCAGAAGAACCCGCCGCCGGCTGAGCTGGTGAAGTGGATAGTCAGCTGCGGCGAAAATGTCGATTCCTACGTCACCATTCTCATCGATGAAAGCAGCTCTTTGAGCATAGACAGCGATTCGCTGTATATCGCCTGCTACAACCTCACGCCCGCTCTCGAATTGCTGCTTTCGCAGCTGGTGGTGGCCGAAGGCCTGTTCCTGCGCCGGGTAAAAGAATAAGCTATTGCCAAAGCAGTCGCAAAAGCGGCTGCTTTTATTGTGCATTTTGTGAAAATGTGCTATAATAACTTAATTATTGCCGGAGGTGTGCCGTGGCGGAAGTGCAAAATGCTGTTAAACTGCATATTGATAACTGCACGCTCAGCGGCGACGGCGTGGCCCGTCTGGACGGTCAGGCCGTATTTGTCCCCGGCGCCCTGCCCGGAGAAGAGGTGGAAGCCGTCATCACCCAGCGCAAGAAAAGCTATGCCCGCGCCCGCCTGACGCAGGTGCTGCAGCCGCATCCCCGGCGCAACCATGCCGCCTGCCCGCAGGCTGCCCGCTGCGGCGGCTGCCCGCTGGCTATGGCAGACTACCCGCTGCAGCTGCAGATAAAGCAGCAGGCGGTGGCAGATCTGCTGCGACGCATGGGCGGCTTTGCGCCCGATGCCTATCAGCTGCGGCAGGTCATGCCTTCGCCGAAAGAGCGCGGCTATCGCTGCCGCGTGGCACTGCATTGGCAGCCGCGCACGCAGGAGCTGGGCTTTTATGCAGAGAGCTCGCATCAGGTGATACCTGCGGCAGCTTGCGGCCTGCTCTCGCCGCTGCTTGCCGATCTTACCGTAAAGCTGCAGCAGCTTCTGCCGCAGCTGGATGTGCAGCAGCTGCGCCATATCGTGCTGCAGGCAGATGCCGATGATGCTGCCGCTGCCGTCTATCTGGTAGATGATGACCGCCGCGAAGCCGCGCGCATCGCCGCCGCCGTGGTGGCGGAACTGCCGCAGATCCGCATGGTCTGGGGTAATAGCGGCAAGGCGGTATACGGCGTATACGGCAGCAGCTGGTATCATCTGCAGGGGCTGAAGCAGCTGCCGGATCGGGTAGGGGAGCTGCAGCTGCTGCTTTCTCCCGGCGCATTCACGCAGGTAAACGTAGCCCAGCGCGAGCTGCTCTACCGCACCGCCATCGAGGCAGCCGGGGTGCGTCCCGGTATGCGTCTGCTGGATGCGTACAGCGGCGTGGGTGTGATGGCGCTGCTGGCGGCGCAGCTGGGCGCAGAGGTGATCGGCATCGAATCCTATGCCCCTGCGGCGGAAGATGCGGCTGCCAATGCGCGACTGAACGGCCTTGCTCGCACGCGCTTTATCGCCGATACGGTGGAAAAAGCAGCCGTGGCGCTGGCTGCCGAGGGCTATGCGCCGGAGGCGGTGATACTGGATCCGCCGCGGGCCGGCTGCGATATGGCGGCGCTGCAGGCGGTGCTGCAGATGCGGCCGCAGCGTATCGTCTATGTTTCCTGTGATCCGGCCACGCTGGCGCGCGACCTGAAGGTGCTGGCTGCCGATAAATATCACTTATCCTGGGTGCAGCCGCTGGATATGTTCCCCGGCTGCGGCCATATCGAAAATATCGCTTGTTTAGACCTGAATGCAGACGAATAAACGCGGCAAAAGGGAGGCGGCTCGATGGTAAGAAAGTATGATTTCTCCTATGACAGCAGCAAGAGTACCGATAAGCAGATGTATCAGCTGGCTTCCGGCTATATTTCGGAAACGGCGATACTCTTTGCCCGGGAAAACATCGTGGCCGTGATACAGGCCAAGGGCAGCGTCGAGTTTTTTGATGCGGAGGATAAGCTCATTGCCGCTGCTGCCGCGCCGCCGGTCGTCAACGGTAAAGAGGCCTATACGGATATCGGCTGCTGCGTGGCAAATGATGTGCTGGAGCTGCATTTCCCGGTGTATGAATGGATAGATAATTATCCCAATTGTGACGGTGAACACGACCGCTGGGATACCAGGATCGTCGGCTTCCATACCATGAAGCTGGATCTGAACAGCGGTTCTATAATATAACAGCGACGGAGGAATACTCATGCAGGAGATCATTTTGTATTACTTTGGCGGCAAGATCAAAGACCGCCTTACTCCCACTCCGTTCAATATCCGCGAATGTCACGCTCTGAAGGTGCGCCTGACCATGAAGGACGGCAGCGTTAAAGAAGGCTTTGCCAATACCCACTGCACCTGGCCGGAGCGCCATCTGCTGTGGGAAGATAAAGAGCTGGAAGCGCTGGACTTTTTGGTGCTGGAAAAATATATCCATATCGATGAAGCCACGCAGACCTTCACCTGCGGCGGTATGCAGCGCAATGAAACCGCCTGCGAACAGATCATGTATGCCGATATTGAGCAGATTGAGGCCATCGCCTTCAGCGGCATCCGCTGGGGCGCCAAGCCGACCAACAAATTCGATTTGAGCGCCGGTACTCCCTTTGTTGATTGAGAGGATACTATGCTTTATACCGAACTGACCAAAAAAGCGATGCAGATATGCTTCACGGCGCATAAAGATCAGGTGGATAAAGGCGGTATGCCCTATATCTTCCACCCCATGCATCTGGCAGAACAGATGACGGATGAGGCATCCGTCTGCACGGCGCTGCTGCACGATGTGATAGAAGACACCGATACCACCATCGACGATCTGGCTGCGGCGGGCTTCCCGCAGGAAGTGCTGCGGGCTGTGGAACTGGTGACGCATGGGCAGGAAGAAACCTACTGGCACTATATCCGCGATATCAAGGCCAACCCCATCGCCCGCGCCGTCAAGCTGGCCGACCTGCGCCACAACAGCGACCTCTCCCGCCTGAGCCGGGTGGATGAAACGGCGCTGGCCCGCGTGGAAAAATACCGCCAAGCCATTGAAATGCTCAGCGAAGAGTAGGGGAGCATCCCGATGATAAGACGCATTCATGCCCTGTATTTCAGCGCTACCGGTACGACCAAAAAGCTGGTGACGGAGCTGGCAGCCCGCCTGTCCGCTTCGCTGGCGGTACCGGTAGAGGAATATGATTTCACGCCGCTGTGGGCGCGTATGGAAACGCGCAGCTTCAGCGCCGATGAGCTGGTGATAGTTGGTGTGCCGGTTATCGCCGGGCGCGTGCCCAATCTGCTGCTGCCGTATCTCAATTCGCTGTGGGGCAGCGGGGCGCCGGTAGTGCCGGTGGTGATGTTCGGCAACCGCGATTATGAGGAT
>JAFXLH010000011.1 GCA_017531315.1 Bacillota bacterium | reverse complement strand
GGGTACGCAGCAAGCCCGGCGGGCGGGGTGACCCCGCCCCTACGATCATAGTAGAAACATTGCCCGCCTTTGAGTTAGCTTGCTACTAATAGCAACAAGCGGCGGGAGCAAGCCCCCGCCCTACCGGCTTCTCCCCGACCTCCCGCCCACACAAAAGCCCCGCCTCATCAGAGGCGGGGGCTGCTTAGTTAGTATTATTCCGGCTGGGCGCCGAGGTGGGCGGTGCCGCAGTAGGGGCAGAATTTGCTGCCTTTGGCGATATCGGCCTGGCAGCTGGGGCAGGGGTTGCCGCCCTCTTTTACCACCGCCTGGCCGCAATTGGCGCAGAAAGGTGCGCCCTGCACCAGCGCATTACCGCAGGCGGCACAGCGGTGCGCGTCGGTATATACCCACTGCGCGCCTTTGTCGATGGCCTTGTCCTTGATCTTTTCCGCTACCGCATCCAGCGCATCCTTGGCTTCCGCGCCCAGCTCACGCGCTTTGCGGTTCACTTTATCCGGATTGAGGGTGCGCTTGCCCTGCTCATCCTTTTCCACCATTTCGTTTATCACCAGCGCCGCACCGGCCGCCAGCAAAATATTCGTCCACTTACCCATGGGCAAACCTCCTTATCTTAAACAATACGGCATATTTTAATATATTATACGCCATTTTGCCAAACCCTTGCTGTCGATATGTGAAAATCTTTCAGCATAGCATCAAGGCTTCTTCACATTTTCTTCAGAAACGGCAAGTAAATTATAGTCATCAAGGGTAAAATAGTGTAAAATAAAAGATAAATACAGGAGGTGCGCTATGGAAGAAAAACAGTACCCCGGATACAATGAACGCTGGACCAATTCTCTGGTCGATCATCCGCTGGCCGGCGGCCCGGCTGTGGATGTGCCGGTGCAGCCGGTAGAAGTAAAGGAAGAGCCGCAGGCATCTGCCAAAGAGACTCCGCCGCTGCCCGAGCCTGCCCCCGGCGGCAAAAACTATATTACCAAAAAGGCCGCGCTGCTGCTGGTAGTGCTGGCGATGATCGTCACCGCCGGTATCTCCATCTTCGCCGCCCAGGCCCTGCACGAAGAGCCGCCGGCACAGCTGACTGCCGAAGAGGTGCAGCAGCTGGTAGATGATGCGGTAGCTGCCGCGCTGGTCAATACCAATGAGACCATCATCAACAGCGCCGGCAAGAGCGACGTCGAATTCTCCGTGGCTCAGGTGGCAGAGCTTGCCGCCGATGCGGTGGTAGAGATCTCTACCGAAGTACCCATCCAGTTCTACTGGCTGGAAGAGATCACCGAAGGTGCGGGCAGCGGCGTTATCATCAGCGCCAATGGCTATATCGTCACCAATAATCACGTTATCGAAGGCGCTACCGCCATCTATGTCACCCTTACCGATGGCAGCAGCTATACCGCCACCCTGGTCGCCACCGACGCCAAGACCGACGTCGCGGTCTTAAAGATCAGCGACGAGAACCGCTCCTTCCCCTATGCCGTGGTGGGCTCTTCTGCCGACCTTGGCCTCGGTGACCCGGTAGTGGTCATCGGCAATCCGCTCGGCTCTTTGGGCGGCAGCGTCACCAGCGGCTATATCAGCTCCCTCTCCCGTGAGATCGTGCTGGATGGCGAAACGCATAATGTGATGCAGACGGACGCCGCCATCAACCCCGGCAATTCCGGCGGCGGTATGTTCAATGCACAGGGCGAGCTGATCGGCATCGTCATCGCCAAATCTGCGGATATCGATGTGGAAGGCATCGGCTTTGCCCTGCCCATCGATGATATCAAGGGCGTTATTTCCGACCTGATGACCGTAGGCTATGTACGCGGCCGCATCGCGCTGGGCATCCAGATGGTGAATATCGACAGCGACCGTGCCGCGCTGAGCTATCGCGTCTCCGAGCAGGGCGTCTATATCCTCTCTATCGAAGAAGACAGCAATGCCAAAAACGGCGGCCTGCAGGTGGGCGACCGCATCGTCAGCATCGACGGCGAAGATATCACCGACCCGCAGCAGGTCATCGACAAGGTATCCGGCTACGAGAATAATGAGGTGATGGATATCACCGTCAAGCGCGGCGGCAAAGAGGTAGACCTCAATATCATCATGAAAGAATATATCCCCGCCGAGCTGAAGGCCGGGCAGAGCAAGATCTGAGGGCGGCTATCACCGATGGCGTGCGGGCGGCGCGATACCGCCCCTACGACAATATTTTTCACCCATTATCACTTATCTGTGCTACAATATTAAGGAGGCAATTCTGATGGAAGGCAACAGTATCACCCGTCGTATGCTCATCGTGGACGATGAAGACAATATCCGCATGATAGTACGCAAGTACGCCGAATTCGACGGCTATATCGTCGACGAGGCGGAAAACGGCATGGAAGCGGTGGAAAAGGCGCAAGGCGGCGACTATGACATCATCGTGATGGATGTGATGATGCCCGAGCTGGACGGCTTCTCCGCGCTGAAGGAGATCCGCAAGACCAGCCCCGTGCCCTGCGTGATGCTCTCGGCCCGCGGCGAGGAATACGACAAGATCCACGGCTTCGAGCTGGGCGTGGACGATTATGTGGTGAAGCCCTTTTCTCCCCGTGAGCTGATGCTACGCATCAATGCCATCCTGGCCCGCTATGACCAGCAGGCCGGCCGCAAGGAGCTGCTGGTATTCGACGGCCTTTCTATCGACAGCGCCGCCCGCAGCGTCTATGTGGATGGCGAAAAGATCAACCTTTCGCCCAAGACCTACGACCTGCTGCTCTACTTAGTACGCAATAAGGGCATCGCCTTGACGCGTGAGCAGATCATCAACCGCGTCTGGGGCTACGATTTCTACGGCGACGAACGCACGCTGGATACCCACGTGAAGCTGCTGCGCAACAGCCTCGGCGATTACCGCCGCTTCATCGTCACTTTAAGAGGAGTTGGCTACCGCTTTGAAGCCTGAGCAACTGAACCCCGAGATCACTACCGAAACGCTGGTAGAACAGAATATCGAGCAGCCATCCGCCGCGCCGAAGTCTCCTTATGCAGAGCCTACGGGGTGGCGTATGCCGCTGCGCTGGCGCGTCTTCTCCTATATGATGATCTTCGCCTCCATCATGCTGATCATCCTCTCGCTGGTGCAGACGCTGTGGCTGGACGTCACCTATCGCTATGTACGCATCAATCAGGTAGATACCGCCGCCTCGGCGCTGGAGAGCTATCTGGTAGATGGCCAGGTGGACGAGGCGCAGCAGCTGGCCATCAATCTGGCGCAGAAGTATGAAGCCTGCATCACCGTGATGGATACCACCGGCCGGGAGCTGGTGCGCGCCGATATCCTGAGCGACTGCCTGATCCACCACATGGCAGCATCCGAATACTCCCGCTTCTATCAGCTGGCTATCAGCAAGGGCGGCCAAACCACAGAAACATATGATATGGGCGCTTTCGGCGCGGCGGTGCAGGGCAACAAGATGCAGAAGCTGCAGAGCTACAATCAGACGGCGCTGGTCTATGCCGCCATCGTGCCCACCGCCGGTCAGCCGCTGCTGCTGCTGATCAATGTGAACATTATCCCCATGGCCTCTACCGTATCGGCGCTCAATGTGCAGCTGGCCTTCCTCTCGGTGCTGATGCTGGGCGTGGCGCTGCTGATGTCGCTGGCGCTCTCGCAGCATCTGGCGCAGCCGCTGGTGAATATGACGCGCCGCGCCACCAAGCTGGCAGAGGGCAACTTCGAGCCCACCTTCGAGGGCGGCGGCAGTCAGGAGATCACCGTGCTGGCCGATACGCTGAATACGGCGGCCATCGAGCTGGGCAAGCATCAGAAGCTGCAGGAAGAGCTGGTGGCAAATATCTCGCACGACCTGCGTACGCCGATGACGATGATCCGCGGCTATGCCGAAGTGATGCGCGACCTGCCCGGCGAAAACACGCCGGAAAACGCACAGCTGATCGCCGAAGAGGCCACCCGCCTCTCCACCATGGTAGACGAGCTCTTGGACAAATCGCTGCTGCAGTCGGGCGTACAGCAGCTCTCTTACGAGCGCTTCGACCTGACGCAGCTGCTCAATCAGCTGGATGACAGCTACAGCCGCCTGCGCGGCATCGACGGCTACGATATCATCGTGGAAAATTGCGATGAGACCGTCTATGTCTTCGCCGACCGCTACCGCATCGAGCAGGTATTGCGAAATCTGATCAACAACGGTCTGGCCCATGCCGGCGAGGATAAGCTGGTCTTCCTCAAACAGACGATCAAGGAAGATGTGGTGCGCGTGGATGTGCGCGACAATGGCCGCGGCATCGCGCCGGAAGACCTGCCCTATATCTGGGAGCGCTACTACCGCAGCCGCAAGGCCTCCCGCCGCCGCTTCTCCGGCAGCGGCGTCGGCCTCTCCATCGTATCGAGCGTGCTGAAATTGCACGGCGTCAATTACGGCGTAGAGAGCGAAGTAGGCAAAGGCACTACCTTCTGGTTCGAGCTGCAGATAGACAAGTGAGATAGTAT
>JAFXLH010000107.1 GCA_017531315.1 Bacillota bacterium | reverse complement strand
TGCCGCGGCGATTGGCGAGAGCGAGGTTTTCGATGATCTGCATATCGGCAGCGGTGCCGGTCATCGGATCCTGGAAAACGCGGCCGAGGACTTTGGCGCGCTTGTGCTCCGGCATATCGGTGATATCGGTGCCGTCGATGCTGATGCTGCCTTCATCCAGCGGCCAGACGCCGGAAATGGCATTGAGCAGGGTGGACTTACCGGCGCCGTTGCCGCCGATCACGGTGACGAAATCGCCGTCTTTCAAAGTGAGGCTGACGCCGTTCAATGCGACCTTCTCATTAGGGGTGCCGCCATTGAAGATCTTGGTGATATTTTTGATCTCAAGCATGTTTCTTTACCCCCTTGTAGCTGCGGAAATATTTCTGCTTCCAGTAGGGGACGGCCAGGAAGACCGCTACCACGATGGCAGAGAGCATCTTCAGCAGGTCGGCGTCGAGGCCGAGGAAGATGACGGTCTGGTAGACGAAGTAGTAGACGATACCGCCGATGATCACGCCCAGCAGACGCACCGCCATATTGGTAGAGATGTGGGATACCACGATCTCGCCGATGATGACGGCAGCCAGGCCGATGACGATGGCGCCGCGGCCCATATTGATATCGGCAAAGCCCTGGTACTGCGCCAGCAGCGCGCCGGACATGGCGACGATGCCGTTGGAAAGGGCCAGACCCATGATGGTGGTGATATCGGTATTGATGCCCTGAGCGCGGCTCATCTTGATATTATTGCCGGTGGCGCGGATGGATGCGCCCAGCTCGGTGCCGAAGAACCAGTAGAGCAGCGCGATCAGCACCACTACAAAGCCCAGCAGCAGAATCAGCGATTTGCTGGTGTAGATCTGCGCCAGCAGCAGCTGATATTTACGCACGGGCAGCGCGATATTGGCAGCGCCCATGATCTTGAGGTTGGCAGACCACAGCATCAGCTGGGTGAGAATACCGGCTAAGATGGCGGGGATGCCCATGAAGGTGTGCAGGATGCCGGTGACGAGGCCGGCGATCAGCCCCACGCCCACCGCAGCCAGCATAGCGATGCGTACATCCACGCCGGCGGTGACCAGCACAGCGCAGACCGCGGCGCCGGTAACGATGGAGCCGTCTACCGTCAGGTCGGCTACGTCAAGGATCTTGTAGGTGATATAAACGCCGATAGCCATAATGCCCCAGATCATACCCTGGGCGGCGGCACCGGGCAGTGCTCCAAGCCAATTGAAAAACATTTGCTAAAGCCCCTTTTTCTTTTTTGCTGAACCTGTAAAAAGGAGCCCTTGCGCGGCTTCCCGACAAGGGCTCCCAACAGAGTTATATTATATAGAAGAAATACGGGAAAATCAATATAAGTAATTACTGAATAGCGACATAACCTTTGGCTTCTAAAGCGGCGGTGTCGATGTTCAGGGCGTCGCAGTTAGCCTTGTTGTACTTCTTGGTGAAGTTTTCGGCATAGGCGATCTCCATATCGGCGATGTCAGCTTCGCCGGAAAGGATCTGGGCAGCCATCTTACCGGTGGTGTAGCCGAGGTCGTAGTAGCTGATGGAGAGGGTGACCACGCCGCAGCCGGAGCAGATGCCTTCTTCACCGGCGACGATGGGAGTGCCGGTGGGCAGTACCGCGCCGTTGATGGCTTCGGTGCAGGAAGCGGCGGTGTTATCGGTGGGGATGTAAATGACGTCGGCAGCGGCAGCAGCAGCGGTGGCAACGCTGACGATATCGTTGGAATCGGAGAAAGAGTAGTCAACTACGGTGAGGCCGGCAGCGGTCAGCAGGTCGGTGACCACTTTTACCTGATAAGCGGAGTTGGCTTCGGCAGAGCAGTAGAGCATAGCTACGGTCTTGGCTTCCGGGAAGATGTCGGTGATCATGGCAGCCTGCTGATCGAGCGGAGCCAGGTCGGAAGTACCGGAGATATTGCCGCCTACCAGACCGGTGAAGTCTTCAATGGAAAGGGCGGTGCCGTATTCGGTGACGGAAGTGCCGAGCACCGGGATCTTGGTGGTGCCGTTGGCCGCAGCCTGCAGGGCGGCGGTGGCATTGGCCATGATCAGGTCGACATTCTTGGTCACAAAGTCATTGACGATGGTGGTGCAGGTGGTGGGGTCGCCCTGCGCGTTCTGAACGGTGAAATTGACGTTTTCAGCGCCCAGCTCGGCGATCAGCGCTTCCTGGAAGCCTTGCGTGGCAGCATCCAGAGCCGGATGCGGTACCAGCTGGATGACGGCTACATCATAAACCTGAGCTTCGTCCTTATCGCCGCCGCAGGCAGCCATAGACAGACACATTACCAGAGCCAACAACATTACTAACAGTTTTTTCATTTTGGGGATCCTCCATTCTACAATCCTACAATTTTATTTATCCAAACGCCCGTGGGCGGTTGAACCGAAGTGGGGGCAGAGTGACATCAAGTGAAAAAAGAAAGCTGAAAAAGGAGAGCTGAAAAAGGAAAACGCCCCTATTTTCACAGGGGCGTCTTGTCTACGCGGTACCACTCTGCTTTGCAGCCGGGCGGCGGCTGCCTGTGGGCCATCTGCCCTGCGATATTTTGTATGTATAAACTTGCAAC
>JAFXLH010000106.1 GCA_017531315.1 Bacillota bacterium | reverse complement strand
TCAAAAAGCTCTGCAGCGCTACCACATAAATGGTATAGCAGGCAAAGCGCGGGCGCAGCTGCCGCCAGCCCATCACCAGCAGCGGCACATTGAGCAACATATAGAATACGCCCAGCGGCACCGCAGTGATAAAGTGATTAAAGATCTGGGCGATACCGAACACACCGCCGGAAAGCAGGTCGTTGCCGCCGATGAAGATGAGAAAAGCGCTGATGCTGATAAACGAGCCGACCGTCATCTCCAGCAAAAAGAGGATATGCTTTTTCAGCGGCGTCTTTTTATACTTGCGGATGTTTTTATTATCTGCAGGCATTTGTGCCCATCCTTTCGCACAAGAATATTACCAGCGGATTATGGCATAAAACCACCGGCTTGTCAACAGATTTCTTTCACCACAATCATAGCGCAACAGCAGCCCAAAATCAAGCTGCTGCCCAGCTAAACAATAATATTTTGCACCGTAATTTTTCTCTTATCCGCCGCCGTATTTGCCTCTTGGCAGCGCGGCGCAAAACTGATAGAATTAGCTTATCCGATACTGTGTCCGGGAGGTGCAGCCATTGTTCCCCATCGTCCACCATTATATCAATACCGAGCTGTTCGGCACGCCGTCCAAGCTGATGCGTCTGGGCGCTTTTCTGCCCGATCTGTCCTTCGGCTTCGGCCTGAACCGCGACGAAGCGCATCTGATGGGCCGCGACTTCCTCGCCTGGTCGCGCGAGGAGTGCCCGGAGGCGCATGATGTGGCGCTGGCGGTGCTCTCGCACGGGCTGCGTCCGCATGGCATCGACTACTACGCCGATGAGTTCTGGCCGGGACAAAGCAAGGGCTGGTGCTTCTACAAGGGCGCCGCGTGGATGGACCGCGTAGAGGCCGCCACCCATCTGCCCGCCCAGCTCATCTACTGGAAGAGTCACAACTTCGTGGAGATGGCCTGCGAGCTGATCACCGTGGCCGACCACCCCGGCATCAACGACGCGGTGGTGGAAGCGCTGGAAGATCAGCAGGCGGTAGCCCAGCTGGCGGATATCATCGAGCAGTATCAGGAGATACCCGCCTTCCGCCCCATCCGCAGCTACAACCGCGCGCTGGAGATCTTCGCCCTGCGCGAGGTGACGGCGGCAGAGCTGGCGCGCACGCAGGCAGATTCTTTTGCCCGCCGCCACAACTGCACCGATGCCGACATCCCGGCGATGACCGAGCTGCTGCTGGAAATGCAGGCCGCGCTCACCGACGATTACCACGCCTTCCTCGCCGAGGTGCTGCCCAAGCTGCGCGCCACCATCGACAAAGCTATACTCTGAGCAAAGCAGAAGCGCCCCAAATGCGGGGCGCTTCTTTCATCTATGGGCGGCAGGCTGCATCCCGCCGCCGAAAACGGCCGCGGCCGATACTGCACTATATGCAGCAGGCCCCGCTTTGGTTTTGCCGCCCTGCCGCTCACCCCGCCGCCGGTAGGCGCATAGGATGTAACAAATCCTAACCCACCGAGGTGTTTATTATGAGCCTTTTTTGCAACAATGGACGCTGCGGCAACGGCAACTCCAATGTGAGCGGCAGCAGCACCTGCCGCAAGCATTGCGGATGCAACGGTACGGTAAGCGGCACTACTAACAACAATTGCAACTGCAACTGCAAATGCAACTGCAGCCATGACTGCGACTGCGAATGCAAGCACAAATGCCACTGCAAAGACGAAGAGAGCAATGTAGGCGGCACCACCACGGAAAACTGCAATTGCAACTGCAACTGCACCTGTACCTGCACCTGCCAGCCCAGCTGCCCGCCTGCCTGTAATTGCACCGAATGCGATACCACCGTATCCGGCAGCACCGATGGCGAGATGACGGTAAATGCGATGCTGCAGACGGTCATCGACAGCTGCTGCACCACCACCGAGATCACCCGCGAATTCACCTTCCCCACCTCCCTGCTCTGCCCCGATGAAGAAGTGGTGGTAGGCCAGCTGCTGCGTGCCGAGCTGAACGGCGATGTGACCTTCCAGGAGATCAGCCGCGAAAAAGATGACTGCCTCTGCACCAGCTCCGCCCGCTTCCAGATCCCCATCCGCTTCCTGCCGCCCAATGTCTGCGACTGCGGCTGCACCAGCTCTGCGGTAGAGCGCGTGATCAATGTCATCCGCACCACCAATCTGTGCTGCACCCGCAATTCGCAGCTCACCGCATTCTACAACCGCGTCACCGCCATCAATGCCGTGGTCAACGAGGTGGGCACCGATACCATCACCGTCAATGTGACCATTCTCTTCACCAGCTGCCTGGCTCAGACGCTGAACCGCGTCTACAGCTTCCGCGCCACCCCGGTCTGCGAATACAACAACTGCGATACCCGCGTCACCGACCTGACCGACCGCTGCGATATGACCTGCGGCTGTGTTTCCGGTCGCAGCTGCCCCTCCTGCTGAAGCATAAACGCAGCACAGCAGAAAAAAAGAGGCCCCTTTGGGGTCTCTTTTTGCCTTTTGCGACAAATTCCCCGCTTTTGCGGCTATTGTTTGCTTGCAAGCTGCCAAATTCGTGGTAAACTAAAGGTAACGCTTGAGCAAAAGGAGGCTGCCGGATGCGCCATAAGCTGATAATTTTTGCCGCCGCGCTGCTGATAGCCGCCGTGGCGCTGTTCGTCTATGCAGATACGCAGGAGACGGCGCTGCAGCAGCAGATAGAGCAGCTGCAAACGGAAGTAGCCCTGCTGGATGCCGACACCCACGCGGTACGCCAGATGCAGGAAGCAGAGCAGCAGCAGGTGCTGCAGCTGGAACAGGAACAAGCCGTCCAAAAGGAGCGTTACGATGCAATCTACCACTTCTACCAACAATTCCGGGAAGCGACCGCCGAGTAAGCTGGGGTTGCTGCTGCTGGCCGCCGCCGTGCTGCTGCTGGCGCTGACCGTGCCGCAGCTGCAGCAGAACAGTCGCCTGACCAGGCAGCTGCATACGCTGCAGGCCGAGCAGCGCGTCGCCGCCGAGGCCAATGCCGCCTATACCGCCGCCTACCAGAGCACGCATCAGCAGCTGCTCTACCTGCAGGAGCTGCCGCAGCAGCTGCAGCAGCTGGAAGCGGACTTCGCCGCCGATATCCGCGCGCTGGAAGATGACATCCGCAGCGGCGCCAGCGATAAGAAGATCGCCTACCTCACCTTCGACGACGGCCCCTATAACCGCACCGCCGATTTCCTTAAGGTGCTGAAAGAAAACGATGCCCCCGGCACCTTCTTCGTATTGGGCAAGCCGGCGATGAAAGACGACTACCTGCCCACCTATGCCGCCGGCCACAGCATCGGCAATCACACCTACAGCCATCAGATCCGCCAGGGCATTTACCTGAGCGTGGACCACTTCATCAACGATATCACCAAGCTGGACAGCTTCCTGGCCGATATGGGCATCGAAACGCAGATCTCCCGCTTCCCCGGCGGCAGCGCCACCACCAGCAAGAAGGCGGCCATCGCCGAGCGGCTGGATGAGCTGGGCTACGGCTGGGTGGACTGGAACGTATCCACCCACGATGCCGCTACCGGCGGCTGCACCGCCGAGCAGGCGCTGGAAAATGTCAAATACACCACCGCCGACTACGAAAAGATCATCGTGGTGCTGATGCACGACTTCAGCGCCGCCTCCTTAGAGGCACTGCCGGATATCATCGCCTGGCTGCGCGGCGAAGGCTTCATCCTGCTGCCGCTCTATTATGACAGCGTGATGATCAACAAAGGCTGATAAAAGCACCCCGGTTGGGGTGCTTTTTGCTTGCATTTTCGCCGTGGGCGGGTTAAGCTGAAACCAAAGGAGGTGCAGCAATGCGCGGCAAACTGTTCATTTCGGCATTAAGCAAATATCTGGCAGGTCTGCTGCTCTGCCTGCTGCTGATATTCGCCCCGGCGGGCACGCTGCATTATCCGCAGGGCTGGCTGCTGCTGGCGGTGCTGTTCGTGCCAATGCTGATACTGGGCGCAGTGCTGCTGGTCAAAGCGCCGCAGCTGCTGGAAAAGCGCCTGCGTGCCAAAGAAGAGCGCGGCGCGCAGCGGCAGGCGGTGGGCAAAAGCGCGCTGATGTTCGTCGGCGGCTTTCTGCTGGCATCCCTGAACTTCCGCCTCGGCTGGCCGCTGCTGCCCTTTGGCGTATCGCTGGCGGCGTCTGCCGTCTTCCTGCTCGGCTACCTGATGTACGCCGAGGTGCTGCGCGAAAATGCCTGGCTCTCCCGCTCGGTGGAGGTGCAGGCGGGGCAGTAGCTGGTGGATAGCGGCCTCTACGGCATCGTCCGCCACCCCATGTACAGCGCCACGCTGCTGCTGTTCCTCTCGCTGCCGCTCATCTTAGGCTCGCTGCCGGCATTCGCGCTGTTCCTGCTCTACCCGCCCATCATCGCCGGCCGCATCCGCGACGAAGAGGCGCTGCTTGCCGCCGAGCTGCCCGGCTACGCCGAGTACCGGCAAAGAGTACGCTACAAGCTCATCCCCTACATCTGGTAAGAAAAAGCACCCTCGGGATGAGGGTGCTTTTAATATGCTTATTCGGCAGGCTTGCCGCCTTCCAGCTCGTCTACACGGCGCTGCAATTCTTCGGTCAGCTTGGCGAGGCGCTGCAGCTCCGCCGCTACCGGGTCGGGGATATGCACATGGTCCAGATCGCGGTTGACCTGCGCCTTTTTGTCCGGCTCTTCTACCTTTTTGCCGGCGATGCGTACCACCTTGGCCGGCACGCCCACGGCGGTGGCATAGGGCGGCACTTCGGCCAGCACCACCGCACCGGCGGCGATCTTGGCATGATCGCCCACCTTGATCGGGCCGAGCACGCGGCTGCCGCTGCCGATCAGCACGTCATTGCCGAGCGTAGGATGGCGCTTGCCCACATCCTTGCCGGTACCGCCCAAGGTCACGCCCTGATAAAGGGTGCAGTTATCGCCGATCTCCGTCGTTTCGCCGATCACCACGCCGCTGCCGTGGTCGATGACCAGACCGCGGCCGATCTTGGCGCCGGGGTGGATCTCGATGCCGGTAAGGAAGCGGGAGAACTGGGAGATCAGGCGGGCCAGGAAGAACCACTTGCGCTGATACAGCCAGTGGGCGATTCTGTGGAACAGGATGGCATGGAAGCCCGGATACAGCAGAGCCACCTCCACCAGATTACGGCAAGCCGGGTCACGCTGCTTGAATGCACGTAAATCATCACCGATTTTACTCATATTAGTCACCTCATGATAAGATTATTGTTGCGGATAATGGCAGTCTTTACAGCTGCCGTAGTTTTTGCTGAACGGACGAATATCTACGGACAGGCGATGACATCGCGGACAGCGTGCCTGACGCTGCCCCAGATAAACAGCGATCAGCACCAGCGCCACGATCACATAGCGCCAGCTTATCGGCACAATGCCCACCGCACAGGCAATCCCCAGCAAACAGGTGCATATAACGAAATAGTTGGCAAAACCTTTCATTCTGGGGCCTCCTTTGTCGGTAGATATAGTGAAAAAATAAAAAAGCCTCCTCCGCCCATGGGGGCAGAAGAGGCGTGGTATACGCGGTTCCACTCTTCGTTTATCGCTCTATCGCGGACCATCATCCGCCGTCCCTTAACGCGGGCCACGGGCAGCCATACTATCTTTCAGGC
>JAFXLH010000105.1 GCA_017531315.1 Bacillota bacterium | reverse complement strand
TATTCACCCCCCAAACTGCAAAATTGTGACCATAAATTATGACAAAATGTTATAAAAGCATAAATTTAAAATTTCTTTGTCGAAGTTGGTTTTTCCTGCCTGAAATATATAAAAGCGCAGATAAAATGTGGTGTCAAACAAAAAAAGAGCAAGGCCGGAGCCTTGCTCTTTAAGTATGCGTATGGGGGATACCGTTATCTGACAACGGTGATGCCCTTTACGATATTGGTCCAGGAGGGAGCGGAAGCGGGTTCTACGAAAACGTCGCCTTCGGCTACCAGTACATTACCTTCGTTGTCATACAGCGGGCCGGCAAATACCTTTACGGTACCGTCGATGATGGCCTGTTTGGCGGTGGCAACGGCGGTGCGGATCTCTTCGGCGTTATCGAAGGTGTTCAGCAGTTCTTCGTTGAAGATGATGTCGACCATGCCGGATTTGAGGTCGCCGGAGTAGTCGGTAGCGATCTTGGTGAAGTCGCCTTCGCAGCCGAGCAGGGTTTCAACAAAGTAGGTGTAGGCAGGAGTCCAGTCCCAAACAGCATTGGCGATGTTGGCGGTGGGAGCGGTGGCGCTCATATCGGAGTTGTAGCCGATGCCGTATACGCCTTCGTACTTGGCGCAGGTGGTCTGGGTGGCGGTGGAGTCAGCGTGCTGAGAGAGAACGTCAGCGCCGCGGGCGATCAGAGCTTCGGCAACGGAAGCTTCGAGGGATACATCGTACCAGGTGTTGGTGTACATAACGTCCATTACAACGTCGGGGTTGACGGAGAGGGCGCCAAGATAGAAACCGGTGAAGCCGCTGATGCATTCAGCATATTCCTGAGCGGTAACATAGCCCAGATGATTGCTTTCGGTGAGCATACCGGCTACGATACCGGTGAGGTAGCGGGCTTCGTAGATATTGCCAAAGAAGTTGGAAACGTTATCCAGACCGCTGCCGGCGCACTGATAACCGGTGGCGTGTACGAAGTATACTTCCGGATATTCGGCGGCGATTTCCAGCATGTAGTCTTCATGACCGAAGCTGTCGCAGAAGATGATGTTGCAGCCGGCTTCTACCAGTTCGCGGATGGCGGTGGCGGCAGCATCGTTTTCGGTTACATTGTATTTGCCGATCAGCTGGCTGTCTTCAAGACCCAGATTGGCGGCCATATTTTTGATCGCCTTGATGTGGGCATAGGAATAACCGAGGTCGGCTTCGTCATTGATGTGAACATGACCGATCTTGATGTTTTCCAGGGTCAGGGCAACGGGGGTATCAACCTGTTCTTCTTTTTCGCCGCAAGCAGCCATAGCGAAGACGAGAACTAAGGCCATCAGTACTACCAACAGCTTTTTCATGTGGGGGTCTCCTCCTAAAAAATGTGTTTTAATCGCGGTTTGTCCGCACCTTTAAGTATATGGCTTTTGCGGCGCAAAGTAAAGCAAAAAAACGAGATAATTTACCAGTATATGGCCCATATGATTAACATTCGGCAAATACTGCACTTTATTGCGTTAAACCAATGATTTGCCGTTGACAAGTATCGCCAAAACAAGTAAAATTAAATAATTAATACAATTTGCCGACAGGAGGTGAAGCGATGCGGGAATACGCTGAACAGTATCTGGTACTGACCGGCAATTTCGGCAGCGGCAAAAGCGATATTGCCCTCAATACGGCTATCGCGGCGGCAGATGCCGGGCAAAAAGTGCTGCTGGTGGATCTGGATATGATAAACCCCTATTTCCGCAGCAGCGAGCGACGCGACCTGCTGGCCGCCCACGGCGTGGACTTCATCTATCCCGACCTGGCCTTTGCCGATGTGGAGATGCTCACCGTGCCGCCGGAGGTGTATGGCGCTTTTGCCGGCGGGCGCGATCTGGTCATCTTTGATGTTGGCGGCGATGCGGGCGGTGCGCTGGCTCTCGGTCAGTTCCGGCCCTTCTTCGGCCGCATCCCGGCAGATAAGCTGGCCGTGTGCGCCGTGATCAATCCCCGCCGCCCCTTGTGCGAAGATGCGGAACATGTGCTGGCGCTGCTGGCCAAGATGCAGATGAGCTCGCGGCTGAAGATAGACGGGTTGATCAACAACGGCAATATGCAGCGCGAAAGCAGCGCCGATGATTTGCTGCTGGGCTACGAGGTGCTGCGCGAGGTGGCGGAAGATACCGGCCTGCCGGTGGTGCAGACCTGGGGCCTGCCGCAGGTGCTGGCAGATTTTGCCGCCATCGCCAAAGAGCAGCAGCTGGACGCCAAGTATATCGGCGAGATGCGCGAGCTGACGGTGTTCATGCACCGCGACTGGGAGAGCCTCTTAAATGGCGGCCTGTCCCGCATTCTGGCGCCGGACCTGAAGCGTCTGTAGCCGCTTAGCTCAGGTTTTTTGATTAGGTTTCAATGTTAGTTTATTATAAACTATATGTAATTACGGAAGGATGGATAGCTTATGATTAAAGTGATCATCAACGCGGAAGCGTGCAAAGGCTGCGGTCTGTGCGTCCGTGCCTGCCCCAAGCAGGTGCTGCGTCTGGCTCCCACCACGCTGAACTCCCGCGGTTATCACCCCTCGGAAGTGGCAGATGCTGAAAGCTGCATCGGCTGCTGCTCCTGCGCCCGTACTTGCCCGGATGTAGTCATCCGCATTGAAAAGGAGGTGGAGTAAATGGCTAAAAAGCTGATGAAAGGCTGCGAAGCCATTGCCGAAGCTGCCGTACAGGCCGGCTGCCGCTGCTACTTCGGTTACCCGATCACTCCTCAGACCGATATCCCCGAATACCTGTCTGCCCGCATGCCGGAAGTAGGCGGCGTATTCGTACAGGCAGAGAGCGAAATCGCTGCTGCCAACATGGTCTACGGTGCTGCCGGCGCCGGCGCCCGTGTTATGACCTCTTCCTCTTCCCCCGGTATCAGCCTCAAGCAGGAAGCCCTCTCCACCATCGCCGGTGCTGAGCTGCCCTGCGTCGTGCTCAACGTAATGCGCGGCGGCCCCGGTATCGGCGGCATCGCCCCCTCTCAGGGCGACTACTATCAGGCCACCCGCGGCGGCGGCCACGGCGACTACCGCCAAATCGTACTCGCTCCCGCATCCGTGCAGGAAGCTGCGGATATCATGTACGGCTCCTTCGCGCTGGCCGACAAATACCGCATGATCGTGATGGTGCTGGCAGACGGCTTCATCGGCCAGATGATGGAACCGGTAGACCTGCCGATGGGCGCTACTCCGGAAGTGGAAAAGCCGTGGGCTGCTACCGGCTGGACTCCGGAAAGTGACCGTCCGCGTGCCGTCATCAATTCCCTTTACATCAAAGAGCCCGACCTGACCAAGCTGCATGAACGCTTCGCCGCCCGCTATGCGGAGATCGAAGCCAACGAAGTACGCTATGAAGCCTATCAGCTGGAAGACGCCGAATTCGTCATCTACGCTTACGGCACCATGGCCCGTATCTGCAAATCCGCCATCGCCATCCTCGCCAATGAAGGCATCAAGGTAGGCATGGTTCGTCCCATCACCCTCTGGCCCTTCCCGACCAAAGCTGTTTATGAAGCTGCGGCTTTAGACAGCGTCAAGAGTACTCTTACTGTTGAAATCAGCGCCGGCCAGATGTTCGACGATGTCCGCATCGGCGTAAACGGCGTCAAGCCCACCGAATTCCTCGGCTATGCCGGCAGCAAGATCCCCACTGTGGATGAGATCGTCGCCAAGATCAAGAGCATGAAAGGGGTGGAATAAGGAATGACCACTAAAGTACTGTTTGAAAAGACCAAAGTATTGACCGATGTGCCGTTCCATTATTGCCCCGGCTGCGGCCACGGTATCGTACACCGTCTGGTAGCGGAAGTTATCGAAGAAATGGGCCTCGCTCCCACCACCATCGGCGTTGCGCCGGTCGGCTGCGCGGTATTTGCCTACGATTACTTCAATGTGGATATGTTTGAAGCCGCCCATGGCCGTGCTCCGGCAGTTGCCACCGGCATCAAGCGCGTACAGCCGGATAAGTGCGTATTTACTTATCAGGGCGATGGCGACCTTGCCTCCATCGGTACCGCCGAGATTGTCCACGCCGCCCACCGCGGTGAAAAGATCACCACCATCTTCATCAATAACGCCATTTACGGCATGACCGGCGGTCAGATGGCGCCCACCACTCTGGTAGGCCAGAAGACCACCACTTCCCCAAAGGGCCGCGATAAGGACTGGAGCGGTTCGCCGATCCGTGTAGCGGAAATGCTGGCCACCATCGAAGGCTCTGCCTACATCGAACGCTGCGCCGTCAACAGCAATGCCAACATCATCCGCACCAAGAAGGCCATCCGCAAAGCCTTCGAAACGCAGATGGCCGGCAAAGGCTTCTCGCTGATCGAGATCCTCTCTCCCTGCCCCACCAACTGGGGCCAGTCGCCGGTAGAAGCGATGAAGTGGCTGGAAGATAATATGATCCCCTACTATCCGTTGGGCGTAATGAAGGAGGTCTGAGCCATGTTGCAGGAAATTATTTTCGCCGGTTTCGGCGGTCAGGGCGTTTTGCTGATGGGTCAGATCCTCTCCCTCGGCGCTCTGGAACAGGGTAACGAAGTTTCCTGGCTGCCCTCTTACGGCCCGGAAATGCGCGGCGGCACCGCTAACTGCAGCGTCGTCATCTCCGATACTCCCATCGGCAGCCCGCTGGTCCTGAAGCCCAATGCCGCGGTCGTGATGAACCAGCCCTCTATGGAAAAATTTGAAGATGCCATCACCCCCGGCGGCGTGATGCTGGTCAATTCCTCCATCATCCCGCTCAAAGCCCACCGCGAAGACATCACCACCCACTACGTCCCCTGCAATGCCATCGCCGAAGAGCTGGGCAATGCCAAGGTAGCCAACGTAGTAATGCTGGGTGCCTACATCGGTGCCACCGGCGCCGTCAGCTTCGACGCCGTCATGGCCGCCATCCGCGCCAAGTTCGCCGGCAAAAAAGCCGCGCTGATCGAGATCAACGAAAAGGCTCTTCGCGCCGGTATGGATGCCGTAAAGTAAGATCGTACCTGAAAAGCCCCCTCAAACGAGGGGGCTTTTGTTTTTGCCGCGACGCAGTATTAGCTGCTCGCCAAAACAAAAAGCCACGGGGTTTCCCGTGGCTTTCGCTGTATTATGGGGGGGTTATGCTTCTTCGCCGAAGAAGGTCAGCAGTACTTCTTTATCGGGCTTCTTGGTGGCAAGGGAGCCGATGATGAAGCAGACAAGGCCGGCCAGCAGGCCGAAGCAGACATTGTTGATGCCCATGATATTGATGCCGAGCTGGCCCATCGCCACATAAGTGCCCACGCCGCCGATCATCGAGCAGAGGGCGCCGGTGGCATTGGCGCGCTTCCAGAACAGACCCAGTACGGTGGGCCAGAAGAAGGCCGCTTCCAGACCGCCCATGGCGAAGAGGTTGATCCAGACGATCAGGTTGGGCGGGTCGAGGGCGAAGAGGAAGGTCAGCGCGCCGATCACCGCGGTAGCGGCGATGCTGATGGCGCGGATATTGCTGTCGGAGGGGGATTTGCGCGGATGGAAGTGGAGAATCAGGTCTTTGCAGATGGCGGCGGAGGCGAGGATCAGCAGCGAGCTGACGGTGGACATAATCGCTGCCAGCGGGCCGGCCAGGAAGAGGCCGCTCCAGAAGCCGGGCAGCAGCTGCATCACCGTCATCGGGATCACCGCGTCGGAGTTGGCGGGCACGTCTTCCAGCACGCCCTGCGCATAGAAGCCGGCCAGGTGCATACCCAGCATCAGGAAGCCGACCACGACGGTGCCGTAGATCATCGCCTTGTGCAGGGAGTCGGTATCCTTGTAGCTCATGGCGCGCACGGTGTTCTGCGGCAGGCCCAGCAGGCCGATACCCACCAGCACCCAGTAGGAGAGGATGGTGGGGCGCGCCGTGGCGTTGGCATCCAGCATCAGCGGATTCTCGGCGGCGATGACGTCTACCAGCGCGGTGCTGCCGCCGCCCTTTAACAGTACGCTGATGAGGATGGTCACGGTGGCGATCACCATTACCACCGCCTGAATGGCGTCGGTGAGAACTACGGCGCGGAAGCCGCCGATCGCGGTGTAGAAGACGACTACCAGGCCGAAGATGATCAGGCCCACTTCGTAGGAAAAGCCGGTCAGCGATTCAAACAGTACCGCGCCGCCCTTGAACTGGGCGACCATCATGGCGATGAAGAAGGCGATGATGGCGATAGAGGAGCCGATGACCACCGCATTGGAGCGGTAGCGCTGATAGAGGAAATCCGTTACCGTGACGCTGTTGATGCGGCGGGAGATAACGGCGAATTTTTTGCCCAAGATACCCAGGGTGAAGAAGCCGGTCGGCACCTGGATCATCGCCAGCAATACCCAGCTGAGGCCCGTGGAATAGGCCTCGCCCGGCCCGCCCAAGAAGCTGGAGGCGGAGGTAAAGGTGGCGATCAGCGTCATGCCCAGCACGAAGCCGCCTAAAGAGCGGTCGGCGAGGAAGTATTCGGTGACGAAGGAGCGGCCCTTCTGCAGCGTGCCCACATACCAGGATACACCCAGCAGAATGAACAGATAGCAGAGCACCGGCACCATGGCAGGAATATTGATCACAGTTCGTCACCTGCCTTTTCGCTGGTATCGGGGATCTCTTCGATATTATAGGCATCCAGATCGACATCGCGGAAGCAGCACTTCACCAGCAAGGTCACGCCCACGCAGCAGAACAGCCAGCCGACGATGCAGCTCAAAAAGAACCACAGCGGCAAGCCCCATACGCGCTGCGGCGCATCGGCAAAGCCGTAGGCGGTAGCGTACCACCAGATAAAGAACAGCGCATAAAGAATGCAGGTGTAGATGGCTTCTTTTTTCAGCTGTTTATTCAGAGCCTGAAAGTCTTTTGCTTTATAATCCTTCAACTTTTGCACTCCTTCTGCTGCCGGCGGCAGCTTGTAGCTGGGGGTCAAAATGCAAAATAAATGCAAACAGTGTCTTAAATTATACTGTAAACGACACTTTTTTGCAAGCTGTTGTGCCTTTTTTCACCTTTTATACCCTTTTCAATGGCGCGCTTTTGCGATATAATAGATATAGAATATTCTGCCGCAATATGGCCGTTAGCGGCTGCGGCTTCGAATCGGCTGCTTCAAGGAGGGCTGCATATGAAAAAATACCTGCTCATCATGATGATACTGCTGCTGGCTTTCAGCTTCTGCGCCTGCGGAGAAAAAGAGGTCGATCTCGATACTGCCGTCGGCGGCCGCACCGCGCGCCTGTTTGGCGAAGTGCTGAATGCGGAAAGCAGCGATTACTACCTCCGATACAGCCGTATCGAAGACCTGGGTTACGGGCCGGAAGTGGTAAAATATATGCAGTACTACAAGGGCGATATGGCTGCCGGCGATATCGAGAGCAGTATGGGCGATATCAGCTTCATCATCAAAGACGGCCTCTACTACTATATTATCCACGCTTCCATGATGTACACCGTGGCGGAAGCAGGTACCCAGCCTTCCGGCTTTTTCAGCGGCGATGCGCAGACCATTATCAAAGAGCATCAGTTCACCAGCGGTACGGAAGTGGTGAACGGCTTCAGCTACGAATACGATGCCACCACTATCGATGGCATGGAGAGCCGCTTTTACTACAATGGTGACGGCCGCCTCAGCTATATCGAAAGCGGCGATGTGCTGACCACGGTGCTGGATTATGGCACGGTGGTGGCGGATAAGGTCTTCGACCTGCCGCTGGGCTACACCGAATTCAAGTTCGACTATTGATGCTGCAGGGCAGGGGATAGCCCGACGCCCGCGGCAAAACGATACTATTCTTTACCTATTTAAAGGGATTTGTGTATAAGCGTCGAAATTATTTTGTTAAGTCTGTTTGCCGATTCTGCCAAAAGGAGGGATGGTCTTGAGTGTTTTTGCTGCTGTAAACTGGACGGTGGGCCGCATGTTCATCTCCGTTCTTGATATTGCCATCCTTACTTTCATCATCTACCGCCTGCTGCTGATGATCCGCGGCACCCGCGCTATCAAGCTTATCGAAGGTCTGCTGGTGCTGCTGGTGATCGGCGTGATCAGCGGCTGGATGGGCCTTTCTGCCCTCAGCTGGGTCTTCGATCAGATCTGGGGCGTAGTCTTCGTTTCGCTGGCGGTCATCTTCCAGCCGGAACTGCGCCGTGCGCTGGAGCAGCTGGGCCGCGGACAAATGTTCAAGAGCAGCACCGTGCTTTCCGCTGACGATGCGGTACAGGTGATCGATGAGATCACTTCTGCCGTAGTTTCCTGTGCCAAAACCAAGACCGGCGTGCTGATCGTTATCGAGCGCAGCACCGGTCTCAACGATTATGCCGAAAGCGGCATCGCTATGGATGCCACGGTCAGCGCCGAGCTTTTGTGCAATATCTTCGTCAAAAATACGCCGCTGCATGACGGCGCTACGGTGATCCGCGGCAGCCGCGTCATGGCCGCCGCCTGCTTCCTGCCCCTTTCCGATAACCCGTACCTGAGCATGGAGCTGGGCACCCGCCACCGCGCCGCCATCGGTATCACCGAGGTTTCCGATGCCATCTCCGTCATCGTCTCCGAAGAAACCGGCATTATCTCGCTGGCGCGTGACGGCAAGCTGGTCCGTTCGATGAGCGAAAAGCAGCTGCGCGATGCGCTGCAGGAAGCGCTGATCGGCGACAGCGAAGGCTCCCTCCACTTCTGGCAAAGGAGGTTGACCAAGCATGGCTGATCGATCCAAACGCAGCATCTGGGGTTACCGCCTGATTTCTTTGCTGCTGGCGGTGTTCATCTGGTGCTATGTCACTATTTCCGATAACCCCATCGGCGAACAGCAGTATACCGTTAATGTGGAAGCGCGCAATCTGGCTGCCGACCTTACGGTGGAAGTGCCCACCGTGCGTCTGCGCGTGCAGGGCAACCTGAAAACGCTGCAGAGCCTCTATGCCCGCGATATCGTGGCCTATGTGGATTGCAGCGGCCTCGGCATGGGCGAGCACAGCCTGCCGGTAAAGGTGGAGCTGCCCGGCGAATTCACGCTCGTTTCCGCCAATCCCGACCCGCTTACCGTGAGCATTGCGGCGGTGGATAAGGCTTCGTTCAACATCAAGGCGCGCATCAGCGGCAAGCCGGCTTCCGGCTACAGCCGGCTCGATGCGGTGCTTACTCCTTCCGTAGTCAGCCTCTCCGGCACCAAGGATGATCTGGCGCAGGTGAAGAACGTCTACGTCGCCGCCGATATCAGCGGCCTCGATCACAGCTACAACGAAACGCTGAACATCGTGGTGGAAAATGCTGCCGGGGTGGATATCACCTCCAGCTTCGTCGTTTCTCCCACGGCTACCGAGCTGCTGGTGCCCATCGTCAACTACCAGCCGGAAAAAACGGTGGCGGTGGATGTGCCGGTGACCGGCCGCGTGGCCGAAGGCTACCGACTCAGCTATGTGGTGGTCAATCCCACCACGGTCAAGCTGATGGGCAGCCTTGATGCGCTGAACAGCGTCAGCGTAGTCACTACGGATATCGTCAATGTCAGCGACCTGAACAAGACCACCAGCCGCGTGCTGCCGCTGACTCTGCCCGAAAATGTCACTTCCACGGTCAAAGAGGTCACCGTGATCATTCAGATCGACCCCATTGCCAAGCGTACCTTCAGCTTCAAGGATATCATCGGCGGCAATTTGGGCGAAGATCTGGAGTTCAAGCTCAATACCGCGCCGATCAAGCTGGTCTTTTCCGGCACGGATGAGGTGCTGAACAGCCTGACCGAAGAAGATATTCTCGTCTACGTAGATTGCCAGGGCCTGACCGCCGGCAACTACGAGCTGCCGATCCAGGTGGTACAGCCTTCGATGCTGGAGCTAATCTCCATCGAACCGAAAGAAGCTGCCATCACCCTGATCGATATCGCCCCCGAGCCCGAACCGGAGCCCGAGCCGGATGAGGATCCGGAAGTTGACCCGGACGCCGATCCGGATGCCGACACGGATGCCGATGCGGAGGGCGATGGAGACGTCACTCAGTAAGTAATTATGCAGAAAGCCGGGAAACAGCAATAATGAAGCAATACCAATTGCGTTTGCACGGATTATCTTTATCTATAACCGAAGCTGAGCAGGAGATGACCCTGCTTAAGGAAAAGGCGGCAGCCGCGCTTGGCTTGCCGCCTTCCGCGCTGCTTTGCGTAAAGCTGAACCGCAAGTCGCTGGATAGCCGCGATAAGCAGGATTTACGCTTTGTCTACGCGCTGGATGTGACCTGCACCGCCAAAGCTATGCCCAAATCGCGCAAGCGCGGCATCACCGCCGACCCCATCGCCGATAAGCCGCTGCCGCAGGTGGAGCAGGGGAGCGAGGCGCTGCTGCATCCGCCCGTTGTGGTGGGCGCAGGGCCGGCCGGCCTCTTTGCCGCCTTGATGCTGGCAGAGGCGGGCTACCAGCCGCTGCTGATCGAGCGCGGCCCGGCCGTACCGCAGCGCGCTGCCGATGTGGAACATTTTTGGTCTACCGGCAGTCTTAATGAAGAAAGCAATGTGCAGTTTGGCGAAGGCGGCGCCGGTACTTTTTCCGACGGCAAGCTGACTTTCCGCGGCAAAGACCCGCTGGCCAAGCTGGTTTTCGATAGCTTCATCGAAGCCGGTGCCGACCCGGAGATCGGCTACTGGTACAAGCCGCATATCGGCAGCGACCGCCTGCAGGTGGTCATTCCCGCCCTGCGCCGCCGCATCATTGCGCTGGGTGGCCGCATCGCCTTCAATGCTAAGCTGACCGATGTCACTCTCGATAGCTCCGGTGCGGTGGAAGCCGTCACCGTGAATGATACGCTGACCCTGCCCACGCAGGCGCTGGTGCTGGCGCTGGGCAACGGCGCACGCGACAGCTACCGCATGCTGCTGCAGCGCGGCTTCACCTTTGCCGCCAAGCCCTTTGCGGTCGGCTTCCGCATCGACCATCCGCAGGCGCTGATCGATACCGCGCAGCATGGTGACTTTGCGCCGCTGCTGCCGGCTGCCGATTATCAGCTTACCTGGCAGGATAAAGAGAACGGCCGCGGCTATTACAGCTTCTGTATGTGCCCCGGCGGTCATATCGTCAATGCCTCTTCTCAGGCCGGTATGCTGGTGGTGAATGGCGTCAGCTACGCCAAGCGCGACAGCGGCCGTGCCTGCAGCGCTATCGTCGGCACGGTCAATCCCGGCCGCGATTTTGCCGATACGCCGGAAGCGGCGCTCGCCTGGCAGGAAGAGCTGGAGCAGCGCGCTTATGCTTTGGGCGGCGGCGATTATGCGCTGCCCGTGCAGCTGGCGGAAGACTTCATCAATGGCGTAGTCACCGATGCATCCGATGCGCGGCTGCAGGGCTTCGACCCCAAAGCTGCGGCCTGGCGCTGCGCCGATCTGAACGGTCTGCTGCCTGACGGGCTGAATGATGGGCTCAAAGCAGCGCTGCAGCATTGGCAGCGGGTGATACCGCAGTTTATTGGGCAAGGCGTGCTGGCCGGTGTGGAAAGCCGCACCTCTGCTCCCGTGCGTATGCCGCGCGATGAGAGCGGGCAGGCGCTGGCGCATCCCGGCTGCTACCCGGCCGGTGAGGGCGCAGGCTATGCCGGCGGCATCGTCAGCTCCGCGGTGGATGGCATCCGTGCCGCGCAGGCGCTGATGCGCCGCTTTGCCACGCCGCAGACCGATTTTGCAGAAATGCCGCCGCTTTCCGATTGAGCGACTGATACAGTTTAAGTGTGCATTATGGATAAACAGGAAATCTACGCGCTGCTGCGCGACCGCGGCCTGTGGCACGAGGTGACCGAGCATCCCGCCGTCTTCAATATGGCGGAGATGGCGCAGGTGCAGCTGCCCTACCCGCAGGCCGATGCCAAGAATATGCTGGTGCGTGATGATAAAAAGCGCAGCTACTACCTGCTGACCGTGCGCGGTGACAAGCGGGTGGACTTAAAGGCGTTCCGCGCCCGCTACGGCACGCGGATGCTCTCCTTCGCTTCGCCGCAGGATCTATGGGAGCTGCTGCAGCTGACCCCCGGCTCGGTCTCGCCGCTGGGCCTGCTCAATGATACGCAGCATCGCGTGCAGCTGTATCTGGATGCCGAGCTGCTGGGCGGCTGCGGGCTGATCGGCGTGCACCCCAATGATAATACCGCTACCGTGTGGCTGCGTACGGCAGAGCTGATAGAGCTGCTGCGGCATCAGGGCAGCACGGTGGTGGTGGCGGAGTTTGCGCCGCAGGAGTAATACCGGCGCCGTTTGGCGCATCAAATAGTAGTACCTTTTTTCTGGGAGGATTTTCATGGGTAAATATTTTGGTACCGATGGTGTACGCGGCCGTGCCAATAGCCGCCTCACCCCGCATTTTGCCTTTTTGCTGGGCCGTGCCGCCGCGCAGACTCTGGTAGAAAACGCCGCAGACGGCAAAAAGCCGGTAATGCTGATCGGCAAGGATACGCGC
>JAFXLH010000104.1 GCA_017531315.1 Bacillota bacterium | reverse complement strand
TGAAGCCATCGAGTATAAAAAGGCCAGCTCTAAGCGCCGCCGCTACTATCTGCCCTAAGGAGGAAGCTGATGGAAATGCTGATGCTGGCCGTGGGTGCGGCGGCTGTGCAGCTGCTGTGTCTGCAGGCGAAATGCCGCCATATCCGCCGCCTGCCGCTCTATGCGCTGGCGGCTGCCACGTTGTATGCGCTGCTGCTGCTGTCGGGCCTGTGGGATGCCGGCTTTTCCGGCGGCTTCATTGGCGGCGGGCAGCAGATCTACGTGCTGCTGTGGCTGTGGTTCATCCTCTGGCTGCTGGGCGGCGTGCTGGCTGCGCGTCTGCTGTGGCGGCTGTGGCGAAAATAAGTAAATTGGATAGATAAGCCCCGTCTGCTGACGGGGCTTTTTTCGTAGCTGCGCCTGCTGCTTCCCCGGCCTGGTCGGTGATAGCGATATTCGCGGCGGCGTGTCCGCAGGTGGCGCTGGTGCATATGATGTAGCGGAAGGGATTTCCCTTAACAACGCGAAAGCGGTGATGTATATGTATAGAAACAAGATCTTTTTGGCTGAGATGCCGCTGGGTGTGAAGCATTGCCCGCCGCCTTGTGCGCCGGCGTGCGGCTGTCGGCATTGCGGGCATGGGCGGCCCGCTGATTGCGGCTGTGGCTGCGGCAAGCCCTGCGGTTATCCGCCCCTGCCGCCGCCCTGTGCGCCGCCGTGCGGTTGTGGCTGCTGCGCTCCCTGCGGCTTTCCGCCGCCGTGGCCGAAGGAGGACTACGGTGCAGGGGAGTCGGCGGGCTGCCAGCCTCCGCCGCCTAAGCCCAAGCCCAAGCCGCAGGATGTGGCGGTGTATGTGCTGCGCGATTGCTGGCGGCTACCGCCCTGCGCGGAGGTGTGCAGCGTGGAGGCCTGCATAGATGGCTGGGAGGCGCAGCAGCAGGGCTGCTGCCGCGTGCTGTGTGTGCGCTATCATCTGCTCATCTGCTGGCGGGAGCGGCGGCATATCCGGCGCACGCGGCTGGAATCCCGCGCACAGCTGCCGTGGCCGCAGGGCGCCTGCCCCGGCGATCTGCTGATGCTGGTCTGCACGCCGCCGCAGCTGCAGCAGGGCTGCTGCGGAGAGGTGGAATTCTGCACCCAGCTGCGGGTCAGCTGGTGACTGTTCGCCTAGTAACAGTAGCTCGCAAAAAAGAGAGCCAAGCTGCGCTTTTTGCAGCTTGGCTCTTGTGTCGTTCGCGGTATGGGGCGGTTGTGATGCTATCTTTTCTTGTATACCACCAGCTCGGGGTTTTTGCCCTCGGCTTCGTAGGTGCTCACCAGCAGGAAGTCCATATTGGCTGCGATGCCGAAGCAGCGGTCGCCGCCGAATTCACATTCCAACTGATTGCCGAGATAGGTGGCGTTATCATCGAGGAATTTGACGCGGTCGCCATTGGGCAAGCGGTATTCCAGATTGATGTAGGCGCCCACCAGCGCATTCAGCGCCGTTACCTGTGGCATCCCCTCGATCTGCAGCGCATTGAATTCGTCCATCAGCTGCTGCTTGAAGGCGGCGAATTGCTCTGCGCCGGCCAGATTGGTGTAGCGCTGCCAGTAGTTGAGCTTGGGCAGCGTATCCTGCAGGTAGGCGCGCGCCTGCTCGGCGGTGAAGTGCGGGCCGACCATATTCTTCACGCAGACCTCGATCAGCTCGTCCATATCATGGTACATATACTCGCCGTCGGCATAGCACCACTTGCAGTATTCCTCGTTCGGCGCGCCGCCCGGCTCGCGGCTGATGCTGCCCTCATCCAGCGGCATACCGCAGCATTGGCAGATCAGCTGCTGCGGCGAACCGAGCAGGGTGTTGATGGAGACCTGATAGAAGGCAGAGAGCAGCTTCAGCGTTTCCGTATTGGGCGTGGTCTCGCCGTTTTCCCAGCGCGATACCGCCTGACGGGTCACAAACAGCTTTTCCGCCAGCTCATCCTGCGATAAGCCCTTTTTCGTCCGCAGTTCCAGCAGTATATCTTTGGTTTGCATATTATCACCTCAGCTATAATATACGCTGAAAAGCGCCATGGCGCAAGCAACACGCAGTTGCGGCAATTAAAAAGCACCCCGACGCTGTTTGGTCAGGGTGCTTTTCTTCTATTATATAGGGCTGCTTATTCGGCGGCGGTTTCGGCGGGGTCTTCGGCTACGTCTTCCACGGCGTCGTCGCTCTTCTTCTGCAGGTCTATCTGACCCTTCTTCATCCGCGCTACGATCACATCACCGGCGCTGAAGCGGCCGGCGAGGATGCCTTCGCTGAGCGGATCTTCGATCTGGCGCAGGATGGTGCGGCGCAGCGGGCGCGCGCCCATTTCCTTATCGAAGCCCAGCTTGGCCAGGTGGCGGTAGACGCCGGCGGTGGCAGAGATGAACATGCCCTTTTCTGCCAGGCGGCGGCTCACATCGTCCACCATCAGGCGGCAGATGCTTTCGATCTCCGCTTCCGTGAGCTGGTGGAAAACGATGGCGTCATCCAGACGGTTGATGAATTCGGGGCGGTAGCATTCTTTCATCGCGGCCATTACCTGATCTTTCATCTTGGCATAGCCGGCTTCTTCGTCATCGCGGCTGAGGAAGCCCAT
>JAFXLH010000010.1 GCA_017531315.1 Bacillota bacterium | reverse complement strand
TAAGTAAAGGCGATAAGTGGGTGAAGCGTACTTTTATCGCTTTGCAGCTGTACTGTCTTGTTTCACTTTTCTATTCGCTGCAGCAGCACAACCGTGATAATATCAAGCTGTCGCTGCTGGGCTTTGTGCTGCTGTTTTCGCCGTGGCTGGTCGAGCGGCTGTTCGGCATCAAGCTTTCGGCGGTGCTGAAGACGGTGCTGATGTTCTTTTCGCTGGGGTCGATGACCGGGCATGTCTACAACGCTTACTACATCTTCCCCAAGTGGGACAAGATATTGCACACCACCTGCGGCGTGCTGGCGGCGGCGGTGGGCTATGGTGCGGTGGGCGCGCTGGATAGGGAAAACCGCGGCCGTCATTCGCGGCGGCTCTGCGTCTTTGTGGCCGTCTGCTTCAGCCTCTTTGTGGCCAGCGTATGGGAATTCTTCGAATTCGGGCTGGATATGCTCTTTGGCATGGATATGCAGAATGACCGCATCATCAGCGGCTTTTCTTCCTACCTGCTGGGCGCGGAGATGGGCATGATGGAGCGCATCAGCGGCATCACCTCGGTGGTGATCGACGGCGTGGACCTGCAGCTGGGCGGCTATCTGGATATCGGCCTCATCGACACGATGCTGGATATGATCGTCTGCACTATTGGCGCCATCGGCTACTGCTATGTGGTGTGCCACGATAAGTGGGTGGAGGATTGGCCGTGGCTGATCCCGCAGCCCTATGACCACCCGGCGCTGTGGCGCCGCCGCGCGGCGTAAGCTGCCAAAGTTGTATTTGCGGCCGGGATGTGGTAGAATAGTGGCATCTTAAGCAAGGAGGCCGCTGATGCTGGAAAAAGGCCACGAATACGAAAAAGCGATACTGGTGGGTGTGTATGCCGAGAATTTTGCCCCGGCCGACCGCTCCACGGAAGAGAGTCTGGAGGAGTTGGCGGAGCTGCTGAAAACCGCCGGCGGCATCGAGGCCGGACGCACGCTGCAGAAGCGCCGCACCCCAGACCCGCGCAGCTTCATCGGCCGCGGCAAGGTGGAAGAAGTGAAGCTGATGGTGCTGGGCACGGGCAGCAATCTGGTGGTCTTCGATAATGAGCTTTCGCCCTCGCAGACGCGCGTACTGGCCGAAGAGCTGGGCGTGCGCGTCATCGATCGCAGCGCGCTGATCCTCGACATCTTCGCCCAGCGCGCACAGACGCGTGAAGGCCGCCTGCAGGTGGAGCTGGCGCAGTACAAGTACCTGCTGCCGCGCCTCACCGGTATGTGGACGCATTTGGACCGCGAGACGGCATCCGGCGGCTCTTCGCCCATCGGCACCCGCGGCACCGGCGAAACGCAGCTGGAAAGCGACCGCCGCTATATCCGCGCCCGCATCGAGAAGCTGGAGGAGGAGCTGCGTAATGTGCGGCAGATCCGCGCTACCCAGCGCAGCCTGCGCCAGCAGAACGGCGTGCCGGTGGTGGCGCTGGTGGGCTACACCAATGCCGGCAAATCCACGCTGCTCAACTGCCTGACCGATGCCGGCATCCAGACCGGCAACCGCCTCTTCGACACGCTGGATACCACTACGCGCCGTCTGCGCCTCAGCCCTACCTGCGAGGTGCTGCTTTCCGATACGGTAGGCTTCATCCGCAAGCTGCCGCATCATCTGGTGGAAGCCTTCAAAGCGACGCTGGAAGAGCTCTCTTATGTTGATGTGATCTTGCACGTTATCGATATCTCCAACCCGGAATGGCAGGCTCAGGCCGAGGTGGTGGAAAAGCTGATCGCCCAGCTCTGCCCGCCGCAAACGCCCAAGCTGGAGGTATATAATAAGGCCGACCGTCTGGATGCGGAAATATTGCCGCATGGCGCCGACCGCGTTTCCGTATCTGCCCTCACCGGGCAGGGCATCGACGAGCTGAAGCAGCTGCTGCTGCACAAGCTGGATGCCGACCGCCGTCAGCTGCGCCTGCTGCTGCCCTACGCGCAGGGCGGCGTGCTGGATGAGCTGCATCGCGGCGGCAAGGTGCTGAGCGTGGATTATGAAGAGCGCGGCATCGTGGTAGAAGTGATACTGCCGCCGGATATCGCCGGCCGCTACGGCCGCTTTGCGCTGGATGCAGCGGATAATGATGAAGAATAAACTAAAACCCCTGTTCTGAGGAACAGGGGTTTTCTTATCGGCATTATTCGGCCCAGAGGCTGTCGTCTTCGTAGCAGAGCATGGTCGGCTCGATCCAGTACATATAGCGGGTGTGAGGGGAGAGCGCTTCCAGCTCTTTGAAGCGGCGGTACAGCGGCAGGCCGTCGCCTACATCGTGCCAGATATCGGCAAAGACGAAGTCGTATGCGCCTTTGGGCATCTCGCGAGCGGCGAATTCGAAGGCGTCCGCTTCGACGATACGTATCTTTTGCGGCTGCGGGAACTGCGGCAGTATGTACTGCCGGAACAGGGCGATGACCTGCGGATCGCGTTCTACCACGGTGACAGAAGTCACATCCGGCTTATTGGCGGCCATGAAGCTGAAGTAGCCGAGCCCCAGCCCATAGGTGAGCACGCGGCCGCTGGCTTCTGCCACGGCGGGCAGGGTGCTGATGGTCTCATTGGGCATCAGCGTCATCCATTCGCGGTCATCTTCCAGCACGGCGGGGTAGGGGAAGGGCGCGGTGAAGAAGCCGATCTGCGGCAGCACGCGGCCGTCATCCAGACGCAGCATATCATTGCAGACGAAGGGCTGGCAGGGCTGTATCAGCTGGGTACGCAGCTGCCAGCTGCCTTTGCGCTCGGTGGGGATCTTGATGCTTTGGTAGTAGGCATCTTCCACATAGGGGGCGAGGGGCTGCTCGCTGAGCATCGGCAGCAGCCAGCCTTCGAAGAAGCGGCGATGCGCCGGGTTTTCGTCCACTTCGAAGCCATAGGCGGCGGCCAGCAGCAGTGCATAGGCATAGGCGGCATCCACACCGCAGGCTTCGCTCAGTTCCGCCACCTCTGCCGCATCGATCAGGTCTTCATGCTTGTTCAGCCAATCGCTGACCAGATAGAGCAGGCGGCTGTTATTGGCACGGATTTCATGCGGGATGGTCATGGGGTATCTCTCTTCTCGTTATTTGCCGATGTTGTCGAGGTTGTGGCAGGCTACCTTGCGGCCCGGTGCTACTTCGACGAGCGGCGGCTCGCTGCAGCGGCAGGCTTCCGTGGCATAGGGGCAGCGGGTGTGGAAGCGGCAGCCGGCGGGCGGGTCGATGGGGCTGGGCAGCTCGCCCAGCAGCAGCGGTTTTTCATCATCGCGGCGGCGCGGGTCGGCTTTGGGGATGGAGGCGAGCAGGAAGCGGGTGTAGGGGTGCAGCGGGGCGCTGTATACTTCGGCCGTGGGGCCTACTTCGCACATTTTGCCAAGGAACATCACGCAGACGCGGTCGGAAATGAAGCGTACTACGGAAAGGTCGTGGCTGATGAACAGGTAGGTGAGGCCGAAGGCTTGCTGCAGGTCTTTGAGCAGGTTCAGGATCTGCGCCTGCACGGATACATCCAGCGCGGAGACCGGCTCATCGCAGACGATCAGCTTGGGGCGCAGGGCGATGGCGCGGGCGATGCCGATGCGCTGGCGCTGACCGCCGGAGAACTGATGCGGATACTGATAGAGGAATTCGGCGGGGACGCCCACGGCCTTCATCAGCTCCAGCACTTTGGCGGTGACTTCATCCTTGCACATATCGGGGTAGTGGGTGACCAGCGGCTCGGCGATGATGTCGCGCACGGTCATGCGCGGATTCAGCGAGGCGTACGGATCCTGAAAGATCAGCTGCATCTGCGGGCGGTAGGGGGCGAACTCCTTGTCCGTCATATTCTGCAGCTCGGTGCCTTCGAAGATCAGCTGGCCGTCGGTGGCCTGATGCAGGCGAATCAGCGTGCGGCCGAGCGTGGATTTGCCGCAGCCGCTCTCGCCGACCAGCGCCAGCGTTTCGCCGCGGTAGATCTCTAAGTCGACGCCGGATACGGCATGGACGCGCTTTTTGCCGGCGACGGGGAATTCTTTTACCAGGCCTTTAGCTTGCAGCAGCAGCTCGCCCTGCGGTTTATTCTTCTCCATTTGCCGCACCTCCTTCCACTAAATGGCAGCGGACGCGGTGTCCGTGGGCAACTTCCTGCAGCTGCGGCAGCTGCTCGGGGCAATACTCCATCGCATAGGCGCAGCGGGCGCAGAAGGCGCAGCCGGCCGGCAGGCGGCGCAGATTCGGCACGGAGCCGGGGATGGTCTCTAAGCGCTCCTGCTCCAGCTCCAGCGCGGAGACGGAATTGAGCAGGCCTTTGGTGTAGGGGTGGCGCGGGCTTTCGAAGAGGGTGAATACATCCGCTTCTTCCACCACGCGGCCGGCGTACATTACGTAGACATAGTCGCACAGTTCGGCGATGACGCCGAGATTGTGCGAGATGATGATGATGCTCATGCCGGTTTCGTCGCGCAGCTGCTTCATCAGCTTCAAGATCTGCGCTTCTACTGTGACGTCCAGCGCGGTGGTGGGCTCATCGGCGATCAGCAGCTTGGGGCGGCAGATCATCGCCATGGCGATCATCACGCGCTGACGCAGGCCGCCGGAAAGCTGATGCGGGAAGCTCTCGTAGCGCTTTTCCGCTTCGCTGATGCCGACGCGGCGGAATATCTCCAGCACCAGCTCTTTGGCTTCGGCGGCGCTGATATTCTGATGCAGCATGGCGGCTTCGCTGACCTGCTTGCCCACTTTGACAACGGGATTGAGGCTGGTCATCGGCTCCTGGAAGATCATCGAGATCTCGCCGCCGCGCACGCTCTGCATTTCTTTTTCACTTAATTGGGTGAGGTCTTTGCCTTCCAGCAGGATGCTGCCGCCCATGATCTTGCCCGGATACTTGAGCAGGCGCATTACCGAGCGGGCGGTCATGCTTTTGCCGCAGCCGCTCTCGCCGACGATGCCGACGATGCTGCCCTTGGGCACATTGATACTGACCTCGTTTACTGCTTTCACTTCCCCATTATCGGTCAGGAAGCTGCTGCGCAGGTTTTCGATCTGTAAGGTGTATTCCTGTTCCATGGCGCTTCCTTTCTTACTTCTTCAGGTGGGGATCCATTACATCGCGCAGGCCATCGCCGAGGAAGTTGAAGGCCATGACGATGATCATGATGGCGATGCTGGGCGCGAGGCTCAGCCAGGGGTGGGAATAGAAGAACTGGCGGCCGGTGTTGACCATTAAGCCCCAGGCGGCCTGCGGCAGCTGAATACCTACGCCGAGGAAGCTTAAGGAGCTCTCGGCCAAAATGGAGGAGGGGATATTCAGGGTGAAGAGGACGATCATCGAAGGCAGGCAGTTGGGCAGGATGTGGCGCATCATGATCACCCGCTGCTTGACGCCGATGCAGCGTGCCGCTTCTACGTATTCGGACTTCTTCAGCGCCAGTGTTTCCGAGCGCACCACGCGCGCCACGCTGGCCCAGTTGACCAGAGCTAAGGCGAGGAAGATATTGATGATGCCGTCGCCTAAGGTATACATGATGACCATCGCCAGCAGCATCGAGGGGAAGGCCAGCATCACGTCGGCGATACGCATGATGACGGCATCCACTTTGCCGCCGACGAAGCCGGCGATGATGCCTACCATGGCGCCGAAGAGGATGGAGATCATGGTGGGGATAATGCCCACCGCCAGCGAGATGCGCGCGCCGTAGAGCAGTCGGGTGAAGACGTCGCGGCCGGCGTCATCGGTGCCCAGCCAATGCTCGCTGCTCGGCGGCTGCAGGCGGTTCATGATGTCTTCGTCCGCATAGCCGTAGGGGGTGAGCAGCGGCGCGAAGACGGCGGCGAGGATGAAGAGGAAAATTACGAAAGCAGAAAAGACGGCCAGCTTGTTTTCGCGCTTCAGGCGCAGCAGCTGATTCTTGAACGTTTCCGCTTCGCCGATGATCTCTTCGCTGTGAAGAGTGGGGTTCAGCTGTTCTTCGTGCATCGCCTTAGGCCTCCTTTCTGATACGCGGATCGAGTACGGTATAGAGGCAGTCGGCCACGAGGTTGCCCAGTACTACCAATACGGTGGTGAAGAGCACCGTGCCCTGCAGCAGCGGGATATCGCGGCCGGAGATGGCGTCTACCGCCAGACGGCCGATGCCGTTGATGCCAAAGACGGTTTCGGTGATGACCGCGCCGGAAAGCAGCGAGGACAGCTGCAGCGCCATCATCGTCAGTACCGGCAGCATGGCATTACGCAGCGCATGCAGCACGATGACGCCCATCTGGCTGCGGCCCTTGGCGCGGGCGGTGTCGATGTAGTCTTCCTGCAGCACTTCCAGCAGGGTGGAGCGGGTGAGGCGGGCAATGCTGCCGGCGCTGTTCCAGCCGAGGGCGATGGCGGGCAGGATGAAGCACTTGAGGCTATCGCCGCCGGAAATGGGCAGCCAATGCAGCTTGTAGGCGATGGTGTATTGCAGGATCATGGCGACCATGAAGACGGGCATAGATACGCCCAGCAGGGAAAAGCCCATGAAGATGCGGTCTAAAAAGCCGTTCTTCTTCTGTGCGGCCACGATGCCGGCCAGCACGCCGATGATCCACGCTACCAAAGCGGCCAGTACCGCCAGCTTCACCGTATTGGGGAAGCTGAGCAGCAGCAGCTCTTTTACCGGGCGGTGCAGGGCATAGCTGGTGCCGAAGTCACCGTGCAGAGCGCCGGTGATATAGATCCAGAACTGGACATACCACGGCTTATCCAGCCCCAGTTCGGCAGAGATGCGGGCGATGGTGGCGGCATCGGCATGTTCGCTCATCATCGTGGCGACGGCATTGCCGGGAACGATGCGCAGCAGGAAAAAGATCAGCATCGCTACGCCGACGATCACGATGAGGGTTTGGCCAATACGCGAGGCAATACTCTTTAACACAGGATTTTCCCCCTAAAAAATGCAAGGTTTCACATAATATACAAATACTTGATAAAAGGCAAAAGCCCAAGGGGCGTTTCCGCCCCTTGGGTGTGTTGCTATTTAAGTGTGGTGGCTAAAGACGATGGTGCAGACTTATTTCATGATCATGTCGATAGCGTAGAAGTTGGTGTAGCCGGCCCAGTGCGGGGTGAAGTCCGCTACGCGGTCGCCGATGGCGAACAGGTGGGTGTTTTCGTACAGCGGCAGCCAGGCGGCGTCTTCGATAACGATGATCTCTTCCAGAGCCTGATATTCGGCGCGGCGGGCATCGTCATCAATGATGCTGGAGGCGGCGGCTACGCGGGCCATAACTTCGGTATCGGCATAGTTGAGGCTGCGGATCTTGGTCTTGGCTTCGCTGCCGTAGAAGGTGTACATGATGTTGGCCGGGTCATTGTAGTCCATAGTCCAGGTGGCTACGAAGCAATCCATTTCGCCGCTGTTGCGCAGGGCCAGCCAGGAGGATTCGTCGTAGGTCTTGATCTGGGCATTGATGCCGGCGGCGATCAGGTTCTGCTGGATGACCTGGATGACCAGCTGAGTGCCGGAAGAAGAGGTGCTGTCCATGGCGATCTCGATGGTGACTTCGCCTTCGGCATAGCCGGCGTCGGTCAGCAGCTGTTTGGCAGCTTCCAGATCATAGGGGATCTTGGTGATATCTTCGTTGTAGCCCCAGACGCCGGCGGGGATGATGCCGTGTTCGACGGTGGCCTGGTTGTTGAAGATACCGGCAACGATGGCATCGCGGTCTACGGCCATCTGGATGGCTTTGCGGACATTGATGTCGGAGAGATATTCATCGTTGGCGTTCATGGCGAAGTAGGTGAGGCCGACGCGACGGCTGGTGATGATCTTGTCGGCGTATTTAGTCTTGTAGGTGGATTCGACGATGCTGGTGTCGAGTTCGCCCAGGTCGATCATATCGAGCTCGCCGTTCTGATACATCAGGTTCTGGGTGGACGGATCGGGAACGATATTGACGACAACCTTGGTGGCGGTGGGAGCGGTGCCCCAGTAGTTTTCGTTGTATTCGAGAGTGTAGTGGTCATTGACTACCCATTCGGTGACCTTGTAGGGGCCGGAACCGATGGTTTCTTCGATCTTCATGCCGAAGCCTTCGCTGAAGGTTTCCTTATCGACGATGGAGATGGCGGGAGAGGTCAGCTCGGCGATGAAGCCGGCATTGGGGGCAGCCAGAGTGATGGAGAAGTTGAGGTCATCGGCTACGACAAAACCGGCGAGGGTGTCGGCGGTGCCGGCCTGCAGCTCTGCGGCACCCAGTACTTCCAGCGGGATATCGTCATTGACGCCGCCGGCGGTGAGCAGACGCTCGAAGGTGAACTGTACGTCGGAAGCGGTAAGAGCGCTGCCGTTGGAGAATTTCAGACCTTCTTTGAGGGTGAAGTTGTAGGTGACGCTGTCATCGGCAGCGCTGTAAGTATCAACCAGAGAGGGTACGATGTCGGTAACGCCGTCGCCGACAACTTTGACTTCAAAGAGACGGTCGAAAACGTTCATCGGTACGAAGTAATCGTCGGTGGTCTGGGCTACGTCCATGGTGGCCATATCAGAGAGCATGGCTACACGGAGCAGACCCGGTTCTACATCCACCTGAGTGTCCTTTTCGCCGCCGCAGGCTGCAAAGGAAAATACCATAGCCAGGACGAGCAGCAGTACAGCAAATTTCTTCATTAATAATACCTCCTTCAGGATGTTTGTTATATAATAACAGCAATTTTTGCAAATGTAAACCGTAATTGTGTTACAAAAATTGCAAAAAGTGCTGTTTTGTGCTTAAAACTTGTCAAAAAGTGCAAGTTTATGCATTATACGCTATGGATTTGTATAATGCAGCAAAAAAGCCCCCACTTCCGTGGGGGCTTGGGTAGCTTTTTTCAGGCGCTTTGGCGCTCGTTCCAGAAGGTGAAGCCGAGGATCAGCAGGCCGCCCATGGCTTGCATCAGCGTCATGCTTTCGCCCAGCACGGTGACGGAGATCAGCACCGCTACCAGCGGGTCGATATAGCTGAGCATGGCTACGGTCTGGCCGCTTAGGTCTTTGATGGAGGAGAAATACAGCACATAGGCGATGCCGGTATGCACCAGCCCCAGCACCAGCAGGCAGACCCAGCCGAGGCCATCCAGCTGCTGCAGGTGGAAGCCGCTCGTCAGCAGCACGTAGGGGGTGAGCACGATGATGGCAGCCACGAACTGCAGCACCGTGCGCTGCAGGCCGGCGACCCGGGTGATGAACTTATTGAGCAGGATGACGGTGGCATAGAGGCTGGCTGCGCCGAGTCCGAAGAGGATGCCGAGGCTGTCGCGGCTGCCGCCGCCTAAAGCGCCGCCGCTGACGGTGATCAGCACCAGACCGCAGGTGGACATGAGGAAACAGATCAGCTGGGTGCGGCTCGGCTTTTCGCGGAAGAGCAGCGGGCAGACCGCCATCACGATCACCGGCGCGAAGTAGTAGCTAAGCGTGGCTACGGAGATGGTGGTGTAGCGGTAGGCCTCGAAGAGCAGTATCCAGTTTACGCCCATGGCCGCGCCGGAAAAGAGCAGCAGCGGCAGATCTTTGCCCAAGCTCTTCAGGCGGATGCGCTGGCCGGAAAGCAGCAGGTAGCCCAGCAGCATCACGGTGGCCAGCACAGCGCGGTACAGCGCCAGCTCGCCGGAAGTGACGGCAATATTGCGGGTGAAGATGCCCAGCGTGCCCCAGATGACCATGGCGGTGCAGACGGCGGCGCGGGCATGGAAAAATTTGCTCATAAGCACACTCTCTTTGCATAAAAAATGACCAAGCCGGTTATTGGATAAACATACCACAAAGTGCCGGCCTGGTCAATATTTGTTGCTTTTCTTACAGATCGCGTTACATATTGCGCTCGCGTACCAGTTTGACCACCGTGCCGCTGAGCAGGAACAGGGCGATCAGGTTGGGGATGGCCATCAGGCCGTTGAAGGTTTCGGCGATCGACCAGAGCAGGTCGAGGCTGACGGTGGCGCCGAGGATGGCGACCAGGGAATAGACGACCATGAACGGCTTGATCCACTTTTCGGAAGCGAGGTATTCGAGGCAGCGTGCGCCGTACAGACCCCAGCCGAGAATGGTGGAAAAGGCGAAGCAGCACATAGCCACGGCGGTGAAGATGCTGACCCAGTTGCCATAGGTGGCGGTGAAGCCGCTGATGGTCAGCTCCGCACCGGCCGCCGCACCGTAATTGACGCTGATGCCGCTGCAGAGAATGGTCAGCGCGGTGAGGGTGCAGATGATGATGGTATCCATGAATACTTCGAAGATGCCGAAAACGCCCTGTTCGATGGGATCGCGCTCATCGGAGGTGGCATGGGCGATGGAACCGGTACCAAGGCCGGCTTCGTTGGAGAAGATGCCGCGGGCCACGCCTTTCTGCAGGGCGATAAACATGCCGCCCACTACGCCGCCGGTGACAGCCTGCGGATTGAAGGCGCCGACGAAGATGGAGTTGAAGACGGCGGGGACATTTTTGATATTGAGGATAACTACGCCGATACCGAGGATGATGTAGAGCACGGCCATGAAGGGAACGAGCTTTTCCGCGACTTTGCCGATGCGCTTGACGCCGCCCAGCAGTACCAGAGCTACTACTGCGGCGATGATGATGCCGATGACGAGGCTGATGGTGCCCTGCATCTCAGCGCTGATGAGGTTGAAGTTGAGCAGGGCGGTATTGATGGCGGCGGTGATGGTATTTACCTGCGTGGCGTTGCCGGTGCCGAATACGGTGAGCACGCCGAAGAAGGCATACAGCCAGGCCAGGAAGTGCCAGCGCGGATGGAGGCCGTTTTTGATGTAGTACATCGGGCCGCCCACCCAGTCGCCTTTGCTGTTGCGTTCGCGGAAGTGTACGGCCAGCGTAACTTCGGCAAATTTGGTGCACATGCCCAGCAGGGCAGAGATCCACATCCAGAAGACCGCGCCGGGGCCGCCGATGGCGATGGCGCCCGCTACGCCGGCGATATTACCGGTGCCGACGGTGGCGGAAAGTGCGGTGCAGACAGCCTGGAAGGGCGTGAGTGCGCCATGACCTGCCTGTTGTTTGCTGAACAGCTTGCCAATGGTAGCTTTCATGGCATAGGGGAAACGGCGGAACTGAATAAAACCGGTGCGCAGGGAGAGCCACAGGCCAACGCCGATGATGCAGACCATGGCCGGCATACCCCACACAAAACCGTTTACCGCTTTGTTTACATCGGTGATGATTTGCAGCAGGTTTTGCATAAAAATCTTTCCTCTCTTCCGTCAGATACTCGTGATGCATGTATGCACGTTTAGCTGCATAAATGAATCGTATTGCAACATTTTACCACCAAAACTTGAAAAAATAAAGTGAAAATTTACTAAAATGGCAAAATTGCTGAAATCTACTTGAAAAAAACAGGTGTGACAAGTGATGGGTCGCCCGGTGAGGCATGGGCGACCCTGTATCAAGCGGCGGGAAAAGGGCTTATTCGGCGTCTTCTACGGCGCAGCAGCGGTAGTCGTGGTCGAGGTAATTGGCGATAAAGCTGGCGCTGAAGCGGCGGGCGGCGCAGGGGAGCTCTGCGTCGGTCTCCTCATCCGGGATGACGAATTTGATGCAGCGCACTTCCACATCGCGGCAGCTTTCTTCCGCGTGGGCGGGGATGGTCAGCACTTTGATGCCGCGCGGCTGTGCTTCCTCGCCTTCGCCTTCTTCGCTGAGCAGCACTGCCAGCGCTACCCGTTTGCCGGGGCAGACATCGCGCAGGCGCACGTTCAGCTGCAGGATGCGGCCGAGACTGCCCAGTTCCAGCTCGCCGGCATCGAAGATGATGCTGTCGCTGCAGCCCTCCATAGTTACTTCCACCGCTTCCGCGCAGGGCTCGGTGATGACGATATCGCATTCCACGGCCACCTGCGGCTCGGGGAAGCTGACGATATTGCCTTCAGCATCGCTGTATTCGATGCGCTCATTGACGGCGATGCTGCCGGAGCAGCTGCCGTTATGCTGTACCGTGAATTCCAGCGTGGCGCCTTCGCTCGCGCTGACGCCCAGCTCGTCGATGCTCCAGCGCAGGCGGTTGTTATCCAGCAGCTCTGCCGTGCCCTTGCTCGGCGTGCCCACATCGGTGATGCGGAAGCATTCGGCGACGGTATCGGTGAGCACGATATCGGTAGCGCCGGGGATGGCGATGTTTTCGGCCAGATTGGCGAACAGTTCTGCCAGCTCGGCGGCATCCGGGGTGATGGCAAGATAGGCGGAATCGGGGTCGGAGGCCCATTCGCGCAGGGCTTCTTCGTCGATGCCGCCGTCGCCGTCCAGACCGATCACATAGACTACCGCACCCAGCGCCTTGGCTGCGGCGGCAAAGGGGGCGGCATTGGGGCCGGTGGTGGTGCGGCCGTCGGTGAACAGCACCAGCACCTTGGCATTGGCAGAAGCCGGGTCGAAGAGCTCGGTGGCCTGAATGAAGGCATCGGAATGATTGGTGGAGCCGTCGGCATCGAGTGCATCCACGGCGTCTTTCAGCGCGGCAACAGAGGTGATCAGCTGCGTATCCTGAGTGGCGGTATCGGCGAAGCTGACGATGCCGATGCGGCTGCCGCCGCCGATCTGCCCATCCGCGAGGCCGTCGGTGGCGGTATCGATGATATCGATGAACTGATTGGCGCCCAGCTTGAGGCTGGCCAGCGGCTCGCCCTGCATACTGCCGGAGCGGTCCAGCATCAGCACGATATCGGTGGGGTTAGAGGTGATATCCGGCTCGGCGGCGAGGCTGAGACGCACCGTCAGCTGACCGCCGCAGTTGATCTCTGCAGCATTGATCTCCTTGTTGGCAAGGGTGATACCCATGTTGTAAACCATCCTTTCTGCAGCCCGTGGTATTGGGTGGGCCTGCTGTATCATATGCGGCGGCAGCGGGCTTGGTCACAGGTGGTTGCGATGGGGTGGCGGGCGTGGTAGAATAGGGGGGTAGTATGATAACAGTTCTGGCAGGAGGTTTTTTATGGAACAGATCAAGAATCCGGTGATCGAGCAGCTGCATGCGCGCAAATCGGTGCGCGTCTTTGAAGACCGCCCCATCGAAGCGGCGGAAAAACGCGCTATTCTGGAAGCGGCTATTCAGGCGCCCAGCGCGGGCAATATGAATCTGTACACTATTTTGGATATTACCGATGCGGCTTTGCAGCAGCGCCTTTCCGAGACCTGCGACAATCAGCCCTTTATCGCTACTGCCAAGTTGTGCCTCGTCTTCTGTGCCGATTATCAGCGCTGGTATGACCTCTTCTGCGAGCATATGCCGGAGGTGCGTAAGCCGGCTGAGGGCGACCTGCTGCTGGCGCAGGCGGATACCTATATCGCCGCGCAGAATGCGGTGGTGGCGGCCGAGAGCCTCGGCATCGGCAGCTGCTATATCGGCGATATCACGGAAAACTTCGAAGAGCATCAGCGCCTGCTCAAGCTGCCCAAATATGTGGTGCCCACCTGCATGCTGGTCTTCGGCTATCCCACCGAGCAGCAGCAGCGCCGCGTCAAGCCGCCGCGCTTTTCTGTGGAGGATGTGGTGCATGAGAACGGCTACGATGCCGAAAAGTGCGCCCGCATGGGCAAGATGCTGCAGGAACGCCAGAATCTGCCGGTTGAGGCGGAATTCCACGGCTGGGTAGAGCGCTTCTGCAACCGCAAGTGGAACTGCGAGTTCAGCGAAGAGATGAGCCGCAGCTGCCGCGCCATTATCGATTCCTGGTGCAAATAAGCAATAACAGCAAACCCCCCGACGCAATGTCGGGGGCTCATAAAACAGTTAACAGGTACAGCGGCTTGCGCTGTGCCTGTTCTTGTAGAACTTCACTTTTCATGATAAACTGAAAACAAACAGTTTGCTAAACTTGAATATGACGAAGGAGATGTGCAATGAGCAACAAAGACATTATAAAGTATTTTTACGAAGTGGTTGTCTCCGAAAACCT
>JAFXLH010000009.1 GCA_017531315.1 Bacillota bacterium | reverse complement strand
TGCGGATTGATATGCATCTTTTTGGTGTAATGCTCAAAACGCTTGTTGTCCCAGCTTTTGTAGAAAGAATCCATAAAGCCGCTGACACCGGGCAGACGCAGCATATCCGGCAGGCAGAAATGGTCGTGCACCACGCCCACATATTTGCCGACCAGATCCGGCTTGGCCTTCAGGTCGTGGCCGTTCAGCAGCACTTCGCCGCCATGCGGTTTCAGATTGACCAGCGCCCGCATCAGGGTGGTTTTGCCGGCGCCGTCTGCACCGTAGATCGCCACTACCTGGCCGGCCGGCACGGAAAAGGATACATCTTTAAGCGGACGGGGGCCATTGACCTGCAGGCCCCTTACTTCCAGCAGTTCACTCATAGTTGTTGCTCCTTCTTGTTATTTATGCATCCGCCGCGGCGGAAAAATCCAAGGTACAGCAGCATCGCTGCCACGCCCCAGAAATATGCCATCATATAGGGTTCTTCGAAGATATTTTCAAAATAGCAATGCACCAGCACGCCGCACAGGCCGGACCACAGGGATACCGCCAGCACGCGATAATTGCCGATGCCGCGCAACAGCGCATCACCGCTGCCGAGGCCGACATCGCTGCGGTCGATGGCGCGCATGCCCCAGATAACCAGCATTACCATCATCAGCAGGAAGAAACCAAGACCCAGCCAGCCCATTTCCACCAGCGTCTTCAGGTAGTAGTTATCCATATAGAAGTAGCGGAAGGTCTCCGTTACATCCAGCACCTGATTCTGCATCGCCACCGCACCGCCGAAGCGGCCGAGACCGAAGCCCAGCAGCGGGTCGCTCTCCGCCAGCAGCTGGCGGCCGGTAGCCCAGCGCATCGCACGGCCGCCTAAGGCCGATGCAGCGCGGTACTCTTCGGTAAAGAGGAAGGTGATGCGGCTGGTGATGGAAGGCACGGCCAGCAGCACGGCGGCCATGGCGCTGCCCATCAGCGCCAGCAGACGCTTATCCAGATAGAGCGCGAATACGGTGACGGTCACGATCATGCCCACCCAGGCGCCGCGGGAGAAGGTGAAGAGCAGGCAGCCGAAGATGAGGCAGGTGAAGCCGAATGCCGCGGCCTTGGCGGCCGGGCGGCGGCAGTAGTAGATGAGCCCGGCGGAAAGCGGCGCCAGCAGCACCAGCAGCGAGCCGAGGATATTGGGGCTGCCGGTGAGCGAGTAGACGCGGGTACGCACGCCAACTTCCGAATCGGTGACCCAGGCGTCGGGGATCTCTACACCGATCACGAATTGCCAGATGCCGTGGAAGGTGAGGAAGACCAGCGCGGCAAACAGCGAGGCATAGAGCACGCGGAAATCCTTATCATCGCGCAGCAGACGGATGATGAGGAAGAACCACACCATATATTCCACCTGCGCGCGGTAGCCGGCGATGGCGATATATTTGACGGGGCAGACGATGCTGGCCAGCAGCAGGCCCACCGCCATGAAGAGGATGATGAACATATCCAGCGGCGTTTCGCGGCGGTTATCATCTTTATCCAGCATCAGATTCCACACCACCATGGCGGCGGCGATGAGGATAAACAGCTCTTCCCACAGCGAAGAGAGGATGCCGATGGAAAGCACATCGCGGATGATGTACTCCAGCGGCAGGTACATACCAAAAGCGAACAGCAGCCATTGGCGCGGCGAGAGGGCGTAGATGAGGCCGCAGACGGCACTCCCCTGCCCCAGCTTCAGCCACAGCGCCTTCAGCCGCATCAGCAGCCGATAGCAGCAGCTGGCCTGCAGCGCGATGCCGACAGAGCGCAGCATACGGCGGAAAAACGCCATCAGGCGCGCATAAAGCGAATGGCGGCTGTAATCTGCCACTTCCAAAAAGGCGCGCCAGATGCGGCGGGTGCGGGAGGTGCTGTACCACATCCCCCACAGCTGCCCGAAGCGGCAGAGCAGCGAATGCTGCCACCAGCGGTAAAAAGCCTTGCCAAAGCGCAGCAATATCGATATGAAGATGCTGTTTTTCACAGCTTCTGCCATAATTTCTCCTTAAAGCGTAGGCGTATTATTCGCCCAGTTCCAGATAGTAGATAGTGCCGCTGCTTTCGAAGGTCTGAGTCTTTAAGATGAAAGTACGGCCGGCGCGCATTTCCTGATTGGCCACTTTCGGCACGGCGGTATCGGCCGGCACGGTAGCCTTGATCTCGAAAACGACGTCTTTACGCTTGGGGTCGGTAGCGCTGACGATCATACCGTCATCGCGGGTGTTCTGCATAATATAGTCTTTATACCAAATATCGCTGATATAGGCATCTACATAAGAAGTACCGGCGACCAGCTTTTCGCCAACCAGATCCTGGCGTTCGATCTCTTTCATCAGGTCTACCGGGCAGCCGATGACCACTACCTGCGCGGTCAGCTCCACCTGTTCGGATACGGCGTCGTTGATCTTATTGCCGGCCAGCTGGAAGGCGATGGTGCCGCAGACGCAGACCACTACCAGCAGTACCAGCAGATCCACCACATTGATAAGACCGAACAGCTTGCCTTTTTCATTGATAATACGCATATTTTTCCTCCGCGTAAGTGATTGCTTGATAAAAGCGATTATTCAGTATAAATTCCCTGTTTAACCAAAATTTCCTGCATTTGCGCCACTCTTTTATCCCAGGCGGTGAGGCGGGCGCGGCGCATACGCTCGGCGCATTTTTCCGCATCATTTTCTGCAGCGGCGGCATCGCAGGCAGCCAAAAATTCCTGCTTGCTGCTCACCACGTAGACGATATCCGCATATTCCTGCACCTGCAGCGGCTCGCGGGTGCTGACGATGGGCTTGCCGGTGGCGAGGTATTCGTAGAATTTGAGCGGGCTGACGTCGCGGGAGAGGCGGCCTTCCTTGAACAGGTTGAGACAGCAGGAGAAGCGGCGCATCTGCTGCGGCAGCTGCTGCTGCGGCATTAAGCCTAAGTATTTGACATTGGGATAGGCGGTGAGGCGCTCCACATCCACGCCCGGCATCACACGGCCGATCAGCACGATCTCCGCATCCGGGCGATGCTGGGCCAGCGCCTCTAAGTAGTCGTACTCGATGCAATCCTGCAGCATACCGACAAAGCCGAATACCGGGGGCAAGTCGGCTTCCCTCTCCCCTGCCGCCTGCGAAAAGAGCGGATAATCGGCGCCATTGGGGATGAGCTGGGTGCTGGGGTTGTACTGAACGAGCGTATCATAGAGGCCGACTGCGGTGCAAAAGACCTGATTCGCCGCCGTGGCCAGCTCTTTTTCCATCTGATCCACTACCGCCGGATCGAGGTGGCCCTTGTAGGCAGAGTGGCGGTCTACGCAATCGTAGACCAGCGCGCTGTGCGGCACATGGGCGTGCACATCGCAGGCCGTGGGCGAATAACACCACAGCAGCGGCTTATCGAAGCCGTGCTGCTGCAGCTTTTTGCGGATGAAGCGGGCCTGCAGGCGCTGATTGATACGGTTGATGAAGCGGAACTTGTTGCCGAAGGGGATGACCGGCGGCAGGGCGTAGACGAGGATATTCTCTTCGGCCTGCTGCGGCGGCTTCTTCCAGTCGGTAAGGCGGGAGCGCATCGTCTTGTCTTTAAGCGGGGCGATCAGCGATACCGGCGGGTCGAAGTAGAGTATCTCCGCATTGCCGAGGCGGCGCATCACATTCTGCTTGCGCGTCGGGAACGGGTAAAAATTGGAAGTGGAAAGGCAGACTACCTGCTGCATATCAAATATCCTCCCCATTTAAGAAAGCGCGGGCGACACGGCCGTTGATGCGCTCATTGCTGCGCAGGAATTCCGCAGCAGCTTCGCCGCGGCGCTGGCCGTCGCTCATCACTTTGTCTATCTCCGCCTTGAGGCGCTCGGCAGAAAGCTCGGCCAGCTGGATGCAGGCATCCGAGCCGATATCTTTGAGGAAGCTCTCTACCTTGATATCGTAGGAAATACCGATGACCGGCGCACCGCCGGCGGTGGAAAAGATCAGCGAGTGCAGACGCATACCCACTACCACCTCCATAGAACCGAGCATCGAGATCAGCTCTTCTACATTGTAGCGGTGGCGGCACTGATGATAGGGCGTACGCATATGGGCGATGGTGGCTTCGGCGGCGCTGATGTCATTGGGCACTTCCATGGGCAGGAAGACCGCTTCCAGACCGTAGCGCTCGTAGGCATAGGCGGCGGCTTCCGCCACCTCCTTGTGCTGATGGAAGCTGGGCCAGTTACGCAGACAGATGCCGATCTTTTTGCTCTCGGCCGTCATGCCTTCACGGGCAAAGGCGGCGGAAAGCTGCTGCGGCGAGATGCGCGGCAGGTTGACCGTAGGGTCGGCGGTGAGGATGACGCGCGGGCGGGTGACGCCGTTTTCCAGCAGGAAATCGTAGGAGACGCTGTCGCGCAGGGTGATGACTTCGGCATTGCGGTTGAGCACGCGCACCGCCAGGCGGCTGTTGCGCTCCGACTGGACGGGGCCGATGCCGCAGCCGTACATGATGACGCGGCAGCCGCACATGCGCGCCGCTACCAGCGTGAACAGGTAGAAATAGAGCGAGCGGGAGGACGTGACGTCCTGGATCAGCGAGCCGCCGCCATTGATGAAGATCTTGGCGCGGCGCAGCTTTTTCAGCATCGCCAAGACATTGAAGATATAGATGGAATCGGCATGATGCAGGCGGCGCGTTTCCACTTTATTGCGCGACATAACGCATAGCGGCATATCCGGGTCGATCTCGCGCATCTGCAGCAAAATCGCCTTGAGTATAGCTTCGTCACCGGCATTGCCGCGGCCGTAAGCACCGCAGATCACCGCGCCCTGACGGCCGGTCATGCTGCGGCGGCGGATGATGCGGGCATACACCGCTTCCTGATCGGCGCGCATTTTTTCCATCGAGAAATTATCGCGGGCGGTGGCAAAGAGATTTTCTGCCAGGCGCTGGCGCAGCTCTTCGTCTACGGAAAGGCGGTAGATGTATTCGGCAAATGTATCTACATCGCCGGGCTGGAACAAATAGCCGTTTTCACCGTGGCGGATCAGCGCGGAAATGCCGCCGACATCGCTGGAAATGGCGGCGCAATGCTCGTAGGCGCCCTCCAGCAGCGAATACGGGAAGGTCTCGGAGAGGGAGGCCAGCACATTGATATCGACCTTGGCAAAGAAGCCGTGCATATCGTAGACCCAGCCGGCGAAGTCGACATACGGCTCGATATCCAGCTTTTTGGCCAGCGCTTTCAGCTCTTTTTCGTCTTCGCCGGTGCCGGCGATGGCCAGCCTCAGCCGCGGATTGCGCTGGCGCGCTTTGGCAAAGGCTTTGATCACGGTGGCGATATCCTTGACGGCGGTGAGGCGGGCGGCGATGCCCACCACGATCGGCTCATCGGCGCTCTTTAGCGGCTTGGGCTCGGCAGAAGCGCTGCGGAAATCGAGGCCGTTGTAGACGGTAAAGATCTGTTCTGGGTTGAAGCCGCGGGAGATCAGCTTATCCTGCATAGCGGCGGTAACGGCCATGTAGAAGTCCATATGGCGCAGCGCCAGATTATTGATCGCACCAAAAGTATGCTGCTTCAGCGGCATACCGAGATAGTCCAGCTTGGGGTCGGAGTGGACGGTGGTCATGATCGGCACTTTACGCAGCTTTTTCACCAGCACGCCCATCATATTGGCGCGCGCGCCGTGGCAATGGATGATTTCCGGCTGGAATTCATCTACCGCCTGCAGCGCCATCTTGATGTCGCTGATCACATTGAGGCTGTTGCGCGGCGAGGTGATGATATCGAGGCCCAGCTCTACCGCGCCATCGGAAAATTCGCCGGGGCGGAAGCTGACCACGCGCACCTCATTGGTGGCAGAAAGCTCCTTGACCAGAGAAAGGATATGGGTTTTGGCGCCGCCGATATCGCCGCCGCCGGCAAAGTGCATAATGCGCATAGCTTACACCCCTGAAAAGTTTTCTTAGTAGAGCAGGCACAGTATCTTGGCGACCTGTGCACAGGTGATAGTATCATTGGGCAGCAGTTTGCCGCCGCTGCCGCCGACCGCGCCCTGACCGACCAGCGAGCGCACATAGGGCAGCGCCCAGCCGGGGGTAGAGCCCGCATCGCCAAACGGCAGTTCCGATTCGCTGTAGCCGCGCGGCTGGGCGCGGCCGATGATGGTCATCGCCTCGGCACGGGTCAGCGAACCGTTCGGGTTAAAGTAGATATTGCCATCCGCACCGGCATTGCCGCGGATGATGCCCAGATCATAGACGGCCTTTACCTGCGGGATAGCCCAGCTGGGGATAGATGCCAGATCGGCAAAGGGCAGGCTGACATCGGTATGATCTGCCGTATCCACGCCCAGTCAGCTGCAGATGAAGACGGCGAAGCGGACGCGGGTCATCGCAGCATCCGGCGTATAGTAGAGCCGGTCGCCTTTGGCCGAGCCGTTGACGATGCCGTGATTATAGAGATAGGTGGCATAGGGCTCTGCCCAGTGGCCGCGCATATCGGCAAAGGGGTTGGCTTCCGCTGCCGCCTCGGCCGAAAGCAGCTGTGCCACGCGGGCGATATTGCCGCTGCGGTCGGCGGCGGTGAGCGCCAGCAGATGCGAAGAGCCGTCATCGGCGGGCAGCTCCGCATTCAGTACCTTGGTCGCGGCATCGTAGGTAAATTCCAGCGGAGCGCCGTCATAGGTAAGCTGAATATTCTTGGCCAGCAGCTCGCTGTCCAGAGCATCGCTGACTGCGGCGCGCACCATGCCGCTGCCCACTTCCAGCAGCACGGTGGGCGCTTCGGTATCTACATAATAGCCCCAGGAGGCGATGAACTGATCGAGATAGAGCGTGCCGGAGGTAGCGCCGCTGCAGAGCAGGCCGATGCCGGTGACGGCGGTGGTGCCTTCGGGCAGGGAGATCAGCGCATTCTGCCAGCCGTTGAAGTCGAGCGAAAGCGCGGTGAGGCGCTGCAGGCCGGCGGCAGTCATCACATCCAGCGTCAGCAGATTGCCGGAGCCGTCGCCATAGATCCAGAAGTTGAGCGATTCGGGGCTTTCCGTGAAGCTGAAGCTGATGGGCAGGGAGATGAAGCTGTTCTTATCAGCAGCGGTATAGTCAAGCTGCGCGCTCTTGTAGCCGTAGCGGACTTTGGTGAGGTCGCTGTTTTCGCTGACCTGCCACCAGCTGTTGCTGCTGCCGAACCAGGAGCTGTCGCCCTCGAAGTCTTCCAGCAGCTGGCCGCGGGCGGTGATGCTGACCGGTACCTTGGCAGAAGCTTTGCCATAGCTGGCCACGACATAGCCGCTGCCTTCCTGCAGGTAGCTGTGGGCGCTGAAGCGGCCTTCCGCATCGACGCTGCCGATGCCGCCTTCTACCGACCAAGTGAGCGCTGCATCACCGGAGAGTATCTCCATATGCTGATAGTAACCCACGGCGTCAAACTCGATGCTCTCGCCGCCGAGCAGCGAGATGGTGACGTCGCCTAAGATAACGCCGTCGCTGCTGAGGCTGATGGCGTCGGGCTTGTTGATGAGAGTGATATCCGCTGCCGCGCTGAGGCCGCCGGCGGTGACGCTGACCGTGCCGCTGCCGGTATTGCTGCGGCTGCTCAGCAAGCCGGAGGCATTGATGCTGCCAAGATCGCTGGAAAAGCTGACCGCGCCGGGCAGATTGGTACGACGGAAGGCATTATCGGTAGCGGTAACGTCAAACTGCAGCGGCGCACCGGCCAGGGCATAGCCGCTGTAGGGGTAGATAAAGAGATGTTCTGCCACGCCGCTGGCGGGGGCGGTATTGACCAAAAAGATGAAGTTGGCACATTGGCGCTGGCTGCCGCCGCTGGGGCGGTTGACGATGACGAAGTCCTCTTCGCCGGGGTAGCGCGCAGCTGCGGTGGTAGAGCCGCCGCCATCCAGGTTGATGGCGCTGACGCAGCCCAGTTCCTGCAGGCGCTGGGCCAGCTGCGGCAGGGTGGCGCCGCTGCTGTAGCCGCTCTGACGGCCGTCTACCGTGTAGAGCAGCACCGAGCCATCTGCCTTGATGCCGAGCGCGGTGCGCGGGGCGGCGCTGGAAGACGGGGCGACCACTTCTCCCTCATCCAGCAGCATTTCCGCGCCGCCTACGGCATAGACTACATCTTCCCACGCCGCATTGCCGCTGAAGCTGATGCTGATAGTATCACCTACCTGCAGCGAGGTGAGTCCGGTGTGGTTGACCGCGCCGACCGGGGCGCACAGCACCGCCGTACCTTCGGCGATGTCGATGGGGCTGGACGTGGTGAGCTTTTCCAGCACGGTGCAGCTGATCTCGTCGCCGATGGCGATGCTGCCGGAATCGATGCCAAGTACTACATTGAAAGTGGAAACAGCCACGCGAGTGGTGGCAGAGAACGAGTCGGTAAGCAGAGTGAGGCCGCTGCCTTCGTAAACAGCCTTGTTCAGGTCGTAGATAGTGACGTCTTTGCGGCCCACCTTGGCGGTGATATCCAGCTCCGGGCGGCCGATGATGGCAGAGCCGTCGGCGAAGAAGCCCACAGCGGGCCAGCTGCTATGCTCGGAAGAGCGCAGCACGCCTTCGGTGATCAGCAATCCGGTGGGGATGCCGGAAGAGAGGCTGAAATAGTCGCCGTTGATGCCGGCGATGGGCTGGTAGCCAAGCGTAGTCTCCACATAATCCGCCAGCGCGGTGATGGTGGAGCGGCCGTACATCTTGCTGCCGTAGGCGACGATGGGCAGCGTATCGCCGCCGGGCGTGTAGGTGAAGTAGTTTTCCGTCACGCGGTCATCGGCGCTGCCGTTCCAGTACACGCCGTCGGAAAGCTCGGCTTCTGCCGAAAGCGGCAGATCGGCCTCGTACAGGGCTTCGCCGTATACGTCGGCTTTGGCCGGCAGGCTGATCAGCAACAGCAGACAGGCGATTATGATGATTAGTTGCAGAGTGCGGACTATCTTGGGCATCAAAGGCTCCTTCCGTGCCGCAGCGCCGCGCGATATCTTCACAAAAACTACAAAATACGCGCAGCAAAGCGCAGTTACGGCACTATATATGCATATACAGCTATTTTATCACTAATAGCATATACGGTCAAGCAAAAGCGGCAGATTGCAATTGACAGTACTGCGGCAAAAGCATATAATTACCTGCGGAATAATTAGCGGAATA
>JAFXLH010000103.1 GCA_017531315.1 Bacillota bacterium | reverse complement strand
TATAAAAAAAGGGACGCTACCCAAGAAAAATTGAGCGGTGTCCCTTTCATTTTCTGTTTGTTGGATAAAATCTCTTGTTGACGGTCTGCAAACCATTGGTATTACTGGGTTACGTCAGATCCTATAATTACACTCCGACCATCTTTTTGCCGCAGAGAATTCATTCTCTGCGGTTTTTTATATTTAAAAATGGCATATTGATGTAGAATAATAGCGTTAATTTAGAATAGCTAACCCAAGTGAAGTTGTTGTAAGTGCAGCTAGAGCAATCGAAAAATAAGTTGATAGATCGAAAGCCCCTGCGGATGCAGGGGCTTTTTGTTGTGGTGGAGTTATTCGCCTGCGTCCTGTTCTACCAGTGAGGCGAGGAAGGCGGCGGCTTTGGGCAGGGTGCGCTTCAGGATGATGGGGCGGCCGCTGGGGTCGTAGATAATTGTATGCTATCACAGATACAGGCAAAAGGAAAGGGGCTGTTGCTTATTGCGGGCGGATCAAAATCAGCGGTGTGCATTGCTGCCCCTGTCCGGCGGGGTTGTCGGCGATCAGCTGCAGCAGCTCTGCTTCGCTAAGCGTGATATCTGCGGAATACCCCAGTATCACCTGGCCGAAATCGTTGGCGTCGACGATCATGCAGCTGATGCCGAGGCAGCGGCGTATCTCTTCGCAGACGCCGCTAGGGTCATGCGGTATCTCGATGCCGATATCGCGGTAGGCCTCCCAGGCGCCGTCGTAGAAGCCGTCCAGCCCGGCCACCTCCTGCCCCACGATGGCGTAGAAGATGCCGTGCCTGCCGCGCAGCTTGCCGATGCCAGCGGCAACGGCGGCATACAGCACCTTGATCAGTCCCACCTTGTCGATGGCGTACTGCATATTGATGGGCATGCCCACACCGTAGCCGCCGCGGTTTTGGCGGCAGGCAAAGCGCGAGAGCAGCCGCGCCCACAGGCCGATCTGTATCTCATCGCGGTGGATGATGCGCCCCTGACAGATGGCGACGATCTTTTCGCTGATCGATAGCAGGTCTCCCTGCCGGTAGCAGGGCGAGGCATAGCGGCTGACTACGCTCAGGATATCATCGGCGGTGGTGATGAAGTGCGTGCGGATGGCGTGGCGTCGGTACAGGCGACCGCCGGCTTCAATTTCGCAGTTTTTGCCCGGATTGGCGATAAATTCCATGATTATTCCTCCCAATAAAAAATGCACGCTGGCAGCAGCTATACACTACTGCGGGCGTGCATCGCGGGCGTATGGAACATGTATGGAACAAGCTGTGTTTTTGCATCCGGGCGGTATCAGCGCGGGGTGGCTGCCATATCGCCGCTGAATGTGTAGGTGCAGCTGCTGTGCTGCTCTTCGGCATCATTCCCCATGATCAGACTGATGTATATCTCTTCCATTTCGTAGCCGTAATGGAAGCTGAGCTGCGGCGGTTCGGCGGCGAAGAAGCTGCCGATATAGCTGCGGTAGCCGTCTGCATTGGCGATGGGCGGGTAGTCGAAGGCATAGCCGGGGCTGCTGGTAAAACAGATATCGTAGACGGCAAAGGTATCCGCATCCAAATGCGCGCAGAGGGTGCAGGTTTTGTATTCGACGTAGAGCAGCCACACCGTCACTGCCTGCTGCGGATCGGCGGCGCGGGTGTAGCGCTTCTGTGTGGCATATGCCTGCAGTGGCTCGGCAGAAAAGGGCGGTAGGGCATTATGACTGTGCAGTAGCTCCAGCTGCTCCTGCAGTCCCTCCAGCAGCCGGTCGCCGCTGCTCAGCTCGTACATATCGGACCATTGTACCAGCGTATCGGCATTGTTCAGCAGCGCGATCTTCTCGCTGATATCCATTTGTTCGTAGCTGCCGCTGTTCAGCTCCCAGGCGGCTACATGATGCGTGAAAAGCTCGCCGAGGCTGGCGGCGGCTCTTCCGGCCAGCGCCCGCTCCGGGATGACCACGATGGCAAACAGCAGCAAAAAGAGGGCGGCGATGCGGCAGGTGGCGCGCAGTTTAGTCATGATGCTTCACCTCCCTATGGGGGTGTATTTCCATAGTGACGGTAGCGGTAGTGCCGCGGCCTTCGCCTGATGCAAAATCGAGGCGGAAGCCGTGCAGCTCGAGGATCTCGCGGCAGATGCTCAATCCCAGACCCACACCGCCGGCAGCCCGGGCGCGGGACTTATCTACCATATAGAAGGGCTCGCTGATGCGGCTCAGCTCCGCAGCAGGGATGCCGCGCCCGGTATCATGCAGGCTGATCAGGTAGGCATTGCCGTGCCAGCGCCCGTGCAGGCGGATGCTGCCTCCCGCCGGGGTGGCTTTGATGGCATTATCCAGCAGATTGAGCAGCACCGTCTGCATCAGCTCGGCCTCCATGGGTATCAGCGCCGGCTCGGCATCGCAGCTGAAGCGGATGCCCGCCTGCCGCAGCCGCTGTTCGGTCTGCTGCTGCAGCTGCGCCAGCAGCCGGGTGATATCGGTGGGGGCGAAGCGTAGCTGCTGCTGCTTCAGCACCATCAGCTCCAGCAGCCGCATCGAGAGGCTGTCCAGACGCTGGCCCTCGCTGAAGATGTAGTCGGCGGCCAGCTGCCGTTGCTCGGCGGGCAGATCGCTGCGGCGCAGCAGGTCGCATAGCCGATGATCGAGGTGAGCGGCGTTTTCAGCTCATGGGAAAAGGCGGCGACGAAGCGATCCCGGCTTTCTGCCTCTTCCTGCAGGTGCAGCATCTGCAGCTGCAGCTTGTCTGCCATCTGATTGAAGTTCTGCGCCAGCTGACCTATCTCATCCCGCCCGCCGACCGGGCAGCGCTGCTGCAGGTCTCCGGCGGCCAGCCCGGTGGCGGCAGAGAGCAGGCCGATGCGCCGGAGCAGCAGCCGGGATATCAGCAGCGTGATCAGCGCGGCTGCTGCCAGTACCGTGCACATGGTCTTCAGCAGTATCTGATATTGCAGCTGCCAGGCGGTGAATACATGGCTGACTTCGCGCTGTATCTCTATATAGTACAGCTGCCCCAGATAGGTAGCAGGGCGCAGCACCTGCACGAAGAAGCGGCCATCCGCATAACGCACCCGCCCCAGCGCCAGCTGCGGATCGGCGCCCCGGGTATCGCGCGGCAGCTGCTGCGGCAGGGAAGAGCACAGCTCGGCGCCCTCGGCATCCAGCAGGGCAAACGGCACCTGATCATGCCCGTTGCGGATGCTGAGCAACTGCGCCACCTGCAGCAGGTCGGTCGCCTGCGTGGTCAGCTCGTATACCGGCTGCCCCGATGCTCCGTAGTAGATGATGTTATCTGCCGTATAGGCATTGCTGCGGCGGAAAAGCTCGCTGTCCAGCGTGTAGTAGACGATATCCGCATAATCGGCGGCGATCTGCTCTTCGCTGTTCAGCAGGGCGCGGAAATTGGCATGGATCAGCACATAGCCGCAGATGCTGAGGCAGACGGTGCAGATAAACATAACGGTGAAAAAGACCTTCCAGTAAAACTTCATCCCTGCACCTCCAGCCGGTAGCCGATGCGGTATACCGGCACCAGCTGCGGCAGCTGCAGCTTTTTGCGCAGGCGCTGCACATGCAGGTCTACGGTGCGGCTGTCGCCTAAGTCATCTCCGCCCCATACGTGGGCGTAGATCTGGCTGCGATACAGCGCCTTGTTCCGGTTCTGCGCCAGATACAGCAGCAGGTCGAATTCCTTGGCGGTCAGGTCTACCGTTTGCCCCTCCTTGTACACCAGACGCGCCTCGGTGTCGATGCAGATATCGGCAAAGGTGTAGCGGGTGCGGCCCTTGTTGTAGCGGCGCAGCACCGTTTCCACCCGTGCCAGCAGCTCGATGATCTCGAACGGCTTGCTGATGTAGTCTTCTGCACCCGCCTTCAGCCCGCGCACCCGCTCTTTGACGGCGGTGCGGGCGGTGAGGAAGATGGCGGGGATGCGGTAATAGTTCAGGTATTCCATCAGCTCATAGCCGTCGATATGCGGCAGCATTACGTCTAATATCGCCAGGTCAAAGGCTTCCTGTTCGATGATATCGGCGGCGCTTTGGCCGTCATAGACGCAGGTACAGCCGTATCCGGCATCCAGCAGACTCAGGCGCACCAGATCGGCGATCGGCTTTTCGTCTTCTACTATCAATATCTTGATCATTGGGAACACCTCCATGGCTATGTTATATCATAATTGCATCTGCCCGGCATCCAAAAGTCGAAAAAACTCCCCGGTTGCCTTTTGGCGGCGGATATGGTTTAATTAGCATATATGTACTAATGGAGGTATAGCTATGGAATATCGTGTTTTGGGCAAAACCGGATTGAAAGTTTCCCGTCTGGGCTTTGGCGGCATTCCCATTCAGCGCATCGATGCGGCCGGTACCCGCGTACTGGTGGAAGAAATGGTCAAAGCCGGCGTCAATTATATCGATACCGCCCGCGGCTACACGGTGAGCGAGGAATACCTTGGCGAAGCGCTGGAAGGCTACCGCGATAAATTCGTTATCGCCACCAAGAGCATGGCGCGCACCAAAGAAGCTATGGCCAAGGATATCGAGACCAGCCTGAATAATCTGCGTACCGACTACATCGACCTCTATCAGGTGCACAATCCCAATATGAAGCAGCTGGAGCAGGTGGTGGGCGCAGGCGGCGCGCTGGAGGCGCTGCTGGAAGCGAAGGCTGCCGGCAAGATCGGCCATATCGGCATCACCGCGCATCTGCCGGAAGTGTTTGAAAAGGCACTGACCCTCGACTGGGTGGAAACGGTGATGTTCCCCTACAATATCGTAGAAACTCAGGGCACGGAGCTGATCAAAAAAGCGGCTGAGCTGAATATCGGCTTCATCACCATGAAGCCGCTGGCCGGCGGCGCTATCGAAGACGCTACGCTGGCGCTGCGCTACCTCGCGGCCGATGCTAATATCGGCGTCATCATCCCCGGTATGGCGGAAGTGAAGGAGCTGGAGCAGAATCTCGCCGCCGTGGCCGATACCAGCCCGCTGACCGCCGAAGAGCTGGCTAAGTGTGAAGCTATCCGCGCCGAGCTGGGCACCCAGTTCTGCCGCCGCTGCAATTACTGCGCTCCCTGTGCGGTGGGCATTGCCATCCCCAATGTCTTCCTCTTCCAGGGCTACCTCAACCGCTACGGCCTTGGCGACTGGGCGCGCGATCGCTACGGCGCCATGCCGGTAAAGGCTTCCGATTGCGTAGGCTGCGGCTCCTGCGAATCCCGCTGCCCCTACAATCTGCCGATTCGTGATATGCTGAAGAAAGCCGCCGAACAATTCGGAGAGTAACCTGCCGGACAAATAGCCTCGTATACTGCGTTGTCGGGGCTTGAAATAGACCCGCTATGTCTGCGCCCCTGCCGCCTTGTCTACGAGGCTATTTGCCTCGGCAGGAGGATGTATACGTTGCCAAAAGCCCCCGCAAATAGCGGGGGCTTTGCTTTTGCCGTAGGGGCGTGCATTGCACGCCCGCGGGCGACCAATGGTCGCCCCTACAAGTAAATCGCATCTATCCGCTGTTTGTGTTGTGCCTCATCCGCTGCCTGCTGCATATGATGCAGCAAAAAGGAGGCGGTATTATGGGCAAGCCTTACAACCGGCAGCATCGCCGTCTGCTGCTGGCGCTGATCGCGCTGGTGCTGGCATTGGGGCTGCTGGGGCGCGTATTGGGCGTATAGGGGCGCATAAGCGGCGCGGCTTTGGCGCATACTGGCGGCAGAGGTGATAT